>JAIVWA010000102.1:0-10569 GCA_049190255.1 Gammaproteobacteria bacterium
ACGAAGTTAAAAGCGAACCGCAGAACCGCAGAATATCGAATGTCGAATGTCGAAGGGTGGTTTCGCTTCGCTCAGTCATTTTTTTATAAAATAGGCAGAATACATTCCTTCGACATTCGACATTCATTATTCGATATTCGATATTCGTTTTTTCAAAGTTTCTTTTTCGATTAGACTGGTCGCTTTTCTGGCCAGCGGCGGTGCTGAACCCTGAACCTCTGAACGGTGAACCTCTGAACCCAGAACCTGCCAAAACTTGAATTCCTGCGTTCGGTATGGTATGCTGATATCTATTCCTTTGTTTCACCAAATCCTGATACTTCTGCTCTGGACGCCTGCCCTTTTGTTCCTTACAAGCGGTGTTCTCGTTTGATGGAGAGTCCAAAGAATGGAAGAATACATATGGATTTCCAAGGTTACCCACCACCCCGTTTTTACCGATCGGGCCCATCCTGTTTTGCTCCGCCTCGCTGATCACTATAACGTCACCGTAACGATTGCCGGACCTGAAGACATTGCCACCCAGCCTTATGTGAAAGCGGTTTATGAAGCGATTCAGCGCAAAGTTGCCGGAATGATGATAATCGGCTGGGGGGATGAAGAGATAATACCTGCCATTGATGCGGCCGTGAACAGCGGAATCCCGGTTGTCTGTGTCGACAGCGATATCCCCGGCAGCAGGCGTCATGCTTATATCGGGACCGACTGGTGCCGCATGGGATCATCAATGGCTGACAGACTGGCAGCCCTGATGACAGATCAGGGCAAAGTGTTAATGCTGGGAATGGTTGAACTTGATAATATGAAGGCGGGATTCAGGGGATTTCAAGAGCAAATTTCCCTTTATCCGAAAATCGATGTATTCGGCCCTGTTGATGATCTGGATGCCGGATTTGGCAAGGCGGAATCCATTGTTTCCACCTATCTCCGGGAACATCCGGATCTTAACGGAATCGTCGGGTTTGACGGTAACAGCGGCCCCGGTGCGGCCCAGGCCCTGGAAAAGATGGGGTTGGCTGATAAAATAAAGCTGGTTTGTGTGGATGCCGACACCCCGCAGGTTCAATACCTTAAAACCGGAGCGATTGATGCGGCGTTCTGTCAGAAACGGGAAACCTTTACCTACCTGGCTTTTCAGCTGATTTATGACTATAATCACGGCTCCAAAGTTACCGGTTATACCCCGGGGGCCATTAACATACCCGGCAACATCAACACGGGATTTATCATCGTCACCCAAGATAATATCGACTCTTTTGATTCCGAATACAGCCTGGATCAGGCGATAGGTCACCACGAACTTTCCCAGCAACTGTCGCTGATATCCTCAATGATAGAAAATGTGGAAGAACTTGCCGTGGCCGCCGATGAAACCGGACGGATTGTATATGCCAATGCGGCCTGTCTGAGGTTTTGCGGGTATACGAAAGACGAGATGGTGGGGTTAAACATTAAAAATCTATTTGATTTGACAACTTTGCAGCATTCTCAAATCGACCAATGCCTCCAGGAAGAGACGGCTAAAAATTTCGAGTCAACGGCCATCCGAAAAGATGGATCTTTGTTTGCGGTGCATATCAGCATATCACCCTTAAGATCAGAGGCTGCCCCGCGAGGATGCACCCTTATCGCTTCAAATATCAGCGAACGTAAACGTTCGCAAAAAGCGCTAATCGATTCCCACGTCCGCTTTCTTATGGTTTTGGACAGCATTGATGCCGATATATATGTGTCGGATCTGGAAACCTACGAAATACTTTTAGCCAACCGACATATGCGCAAAAGCTTCGGTGAGAATCTGGTGGGCAAAACCTGTTATCAGGTGTTCCGGAATGAATCCGCCCCCTGCGCTCAGTGTACCAACGATAAATTGCTTGATTCGGACGGCAATTCTGCAGGCGTTTGTGTTTGGGAAGGGAAAAATGCGATTACCGGGAAATGGTACATTAACTACGATCGGGCGGTAAGGTGGGTAGACGGTCGTTTGGTCAGATTACAGATCGCCACGGATATTTCACGCATTAAGGATTTAGAAAAAGAGAGCCTTCGAATTCAGGCTCAGTTACAGCAGGCTCAGAAAATGGAAGCCATCGGTACGCTGGCCGGGGGCATCGCCCATGATTTTAACAATATCCTTTCGGCGGTTATCGGCTATACCGAGATCGTCCTGGCCGATGTCCCTGAAGACACTTCTCAACACCGAAATCTGCGGGAGGTGCTCAAAGCCGGCAACCGTGCCCGAGAACTGGTCAAACAAATCCTAACTTTCAGCCGCCAAACCGAACAGGAATTAAAACCGGTCCAGATCCACCAGATTGTCGGAGAAGCGCTTAAACTATTGCGGGCATCCTTGCCGACAACCGTTACCATTGCCCAGAATATTCAGAGTGATTCAACCGTACTGGCAGACCCGACCCAAATCCATCAAGTGATCATGAATCTGTGTACCAATGCCGCGCATGCCTTGCGCTCTAAAGGCGGACATTTGGAGATCGAACTATCCGATCTATCGCTCGGAAGAAGTTTCACTGATCTGCATCCCTATCTGTCACCCGGGGTGTATATTAAATTGAGGGTCAGCGATACCGGGCACGGCATGGAGAAGGCGATTCTGGATCGCATTTTTGATCCCTTTTTTACCACCAAAGAACCCGGTGAAGGCACCGGCATGGGGCTTGCTGTGGTAATGGGTATCATAAAAAGCCACGGAGGGGTCGTTACCGTAGACAGCGAAATCGGCAAGGGGTCAACTTTTAATATTTTTCTGCCTGTTATCCAGCAGGATATCGAACAGGAAGTCAGAACAGAAGCACCCATACCGACCGGCAATGAGCGAATCCTATTTATCGATGATGAAAAAACGCTGGTGGATTTAGGCCGGCAGATCCTGCAGCGCTTGGGATATGAGGTTGCCATACGTACCAGCAGTGTCGAGGCGTTAGAACTCTTTATGGAACAGCCGGACAGATTTGATCTGGTAATCACCGACATGACGATGCCGAACATGACCGGAGATGAACTGGCCGGCAAGTTGATGAATATTCGTGCCGATATTCCGGTGATTCTTTGTACCGGATACAGTGAACGGATTTCCAAAGAAAGGGCTCATGAACTCGGAATCAAAGAGTTTATTCTCAAACCCATTGTTATGCGGGAATTGGCGAAAACGGTGCGAAACGTGCTGGATAAAAACGGGACCTGATTGAGTTTTTACTCAATCAGGTTCCGTTTTTATTCAAAGGGTCGATCTTTCCACCATGGATAAAATTGGGGCATGTCAATGCTCGGTCTGTCTGTAAAGTTCGGCGACCTTTTTTCTAAAAATGATGTGATGCCTTCACGGGCATCGGACGACCTTCCTGTGTAGTAAATACCGCGTGAATCTACTTTATGGGCTTCCATCGGGTGATCCGCCCCGAGCATGCGCCATAGCATCTGGCGGGCCAGGGCAACGGATACGGCAGATGTGTTGTCGACGATTTCCCTTGCAAGACTTTCGGCGGCCGGCAGCAGCTGGTCGGGTGCGTGACTGCTTCGCACCAGTCCGCAGTCAACCGCTTCCTGGGCTGAAAAAATCCGGCCCGAAAAGACCCACTCCAACGCCCGGCTGATACCGACGATTCGGGGTAAAAACCAGCTTGAACAGGCTTCGGGCACAATTCCGCGTCTCGCAAAGACAAAGCCGAATTTGGCATCCTGAGCAGCAATTCTGATATCCATGGCCAGGGTCATCGTTATCCCGATCCCCACGGCCGGTCCGTTGATGACTGCAATGGTGGGTTTGATTGATTCAAAAATGCGCAGAGTCAACCGTCCGCCGCCGTCGCGATGTTTTTCCGGATTTGTCTGACCGTCCCGGGTCTGATAGTCGAAGGTTTTTACACCGCTGCCGAGATCGGCGCCGGCGCAGAAAGCGCGACCGGCTCCCGTGACGATGATTGCGCGAACTTGATCATCGGCATCTGCCTGACCAAAGGCATCAATGAGCTCTTCTCTCATTTTCGGTGTAAGTGCGTTGAGACGATCCGGGCGGTTCAGGGTGATGGTTAAAATTTGGTCATTTATTTCATAAAGAATTTGCTCGTAGGTCATGTGTCCCCCCCTCTATAAATGACTATTGACTATCGAAGGATTTACAGAATCGACAATCGACATTTATCAGGTGATAGGCATATCTCCGGCAGTTTGTCAAAATCCTTCCTATTGACAGGATTTCCTTCTTTACATATAATTTCTAAATAACCGATTATTTTTAAGATAGGTTCTCGTAAGAGGCCTCATGCAGGAGGGGATTAGTGAGACTATTAACGCGTTCTGATTTTGACGGTTCAGTTTGTGCGGCGCTGCTTTTGGAATTGGGTCTGGTGGACGGAATTCTGTACATACATCCCAAGGATCTGCAGGATAATAAAATCGAGGTGACCGGAGATGACATCCTCGCTAACGTACCCTTTGTAGAAGGTTGCGGTCTGTGGTTTGATCACCATTCCAGTGAACACGAACGGCTTAAACTGGAAGGAAAGTTCAAAGGCGCCAGTGAACTTGAACCCAGTGCGGCTCAGGTCATATATGAGTATTATAAAAAAGATCAGGTTGCTGCCGGTAAGCTGAAAAAATTTGAAGATCTGATAAAGATCGTTGGTATCGCAGATTCGGCCCAGTTCAGCAAAGATGATATACTGAATCCCACCGGCTGGATTATGCTGGCCTTTATTGCGGACCCCCGAACCGGCCTGGGGTATAAGCGATCCTTTCGCATCAGCAATTTTGAGTTGATGAAAAAACTGCCCGAATACCTGCGTTCCAAAACCGCAGAAGAAATTCTGGTCCTGCCTGATTTTCAGGAACGTGTTCAGGTATATCATGAGGAAACATCAAAATATAAAGCCCTTCTTGCCCGGACTACACGGATCGAGGGTGATGCCATCCTCATCGACTTTCGGGGGATCGCTGAAAATCCGGTGGGCAACCGATTTATGGAATATGTACTCTATCCCGAACAGAACATATCCGTCCGCATTGTCGACGGAAGAAACAAGCAGTTTGCCATGATTTCCGTCGGCCACAGCATCCTTGATCGAACCTCCCTGGTGGATGTGGGTTCTCTGGTCTTGAAATACGGCGGCGGCGGCCACAAACAGGTCGGCACCTGTCAGGTAGAATATGATGACGTTGACAGAATCGTTGGAGAGATACTTCAGGTGATAAATGCCCAAAAGACTACCTGAGTGCAAAACTAGTGTTGACCACCTGAAGCTTAATTTGACGTTAATTCTTATCGATCGGTTTGGAAAAGAACATGGAACATGGACTAAGGACTGGAGTGTTGGAAAAGAACAATCTATCACTCCATCAGTCCAGTACTCCAATACTCCAGTACTCCAGGTACGATTAACTTCCTCCTTTGATAAAGAGGGGATGTCTGCCGTTTACCAAGGGCGGTGGGTTACACCCTCGGTGGTCAAGCTATGATTGTATCCACCAGCCAGCCCTATTTCGCTCCTTGCCCCGAATTTTTCTCCCGCGTGTGCCTTTCTGATGTTTTCGTTATCCTCGACAATGTTCAGTTCCCCAGGGGGACGACCTGGATTACTCGCAACCGGTTCAAAAACGACCAGGGTACGCTGTGGATGACGGTACCCGTGTGGAAAAAGGGTCTGGGGTTGCAAAAGATCAACGACGTCCGCATCTGTCATGAAAGTCCGCTGCAAATAAAAAACCTGAAAAGTTTAAAACAGGCTTATGCCAATGCCCCTTATTTCTCCGAACACGTCCAATTTCTGCATACTATTTTTTCGACCGGATTTGATCGGCTCATCGATTTCAACATGGCAATCCTCCGGCACCTCATGCTGAACATCGGCGCGGACACTGAGATCAGGCTGCTGTCCGAGCTCGGTATGAAAGCCAGGGGAAAAACTCTGCTCATTGAAATTTGCCGGTATTTTAATGCGTCTTCCTATTTGGCTCAAAGTGCCGCCTTAAAATATCTTGACCCCAATTTATTTAAATCAGCCGGAATTGCGCTTTCCTGCCTTAAATCCAAACCCTGCGTTTATCCGCAATTGTGGGGTGATTTCATCCCCGACCTGTCGGCCTTTGATCTGTTGTTCAATTGTGGCCCCAAGGCCCGGGAGATAGTGCTTGCCGACTATCAACAGAAAATAAGTGGTTTGAAAGATGAACGTCCAACATCGAACATCGAACGTTGAACATCGAATAATGATGTCGCTGCGCTCCGCAATTTTATTTCATTTGTTTACTATTTCTGTTTTTTTTCAGCCCTTCGACTCCGCTCAGGGCCGTGAGCCTGTTGAAAATCCCGAGCTTGTCGAGGTGGTCGAACGGCCGTTTTGATACTCGTCACAGATATCGAACTTAGTTCGGTTCGCTTCTTCAAGATGCTACGCTTGCTTCGTCATCTTTTTTTTCATTCAACATTCGATGTTGGACGTTCGATGTTCGATGTTCATTTTTTTCAGTAAACCTGCCTCAGTCCCGCGGCGTAAAAATAACTTAGCGTTTATGGGGCTTCGTCCACATCAGCATCAGGCTGGTAAGCTTGAGCCCTATCAAGGCCGCAGCGGCCCAAAGGATGCCCACATAAGGGATCAACACCACGCTGGTGACCAGTGTGCCGCAGGCCGCGCCGATTAAGTCGGCGGAGAAGGTGCGGGCGGCGGCGGCGTTGTCGGATCCCTTTAGATAAAGCGCCACCGGGAATTGAAATCCGCACGCCAGGGAGACGGCAAAACCGAAAACCAGATAAAAAGAAACCGGAAGGCGGTCTGCGAAACTCACAATGGCTAAAACAAACAGGACCAGAAAACCGATCAGGAGTCCGTCGGTCAGTATCAGGACCTGCTTGCCCGGTTGGGTCAGTTTATGGCCCAGCCAGGCGCCGGGCAGGAGACCGGCCAGAAAGACGGTGATAATGATTCCGATTTGCAGGTAAATATAACCGAAATAAATCTGAAATGCAAAAATAACCAGAATTTCGCATCCCATGGTCAGACATCCGGTGGAAAAAAGGACAAACTCCTCTCTGGAAATCCACAGGAGGTAAATGACCGCAAATACCGACAGTACAAAGAAAAAAACATATGGTGAGGTTTGAAATTTTGCAAACCACTGGGAAAACATCAAGCGCATCAAATGGGGGGAAGTATCAATATTGACCGGGGTGGAAGGGTCCAGGCGCTGATTCAGATATTCGATTCTCTCCGGTGTCAAGTTGCCGTAGAAAAAGCCGCTGATGTATGCGGTGGAAATATTTCTTTGCGCCAGAGCAGCCGGGATGTCGACGGCCAGGTGTTGGTCGCTGCAAAGGAAAAATACCTTTTGTCCCGGCAGCAGCAAGACGTTTTTAAAATACGGGCTGACGGTATTGTAAAGGGATGACAACTTTTGCCGCTGGGCTTCGGCCAGGTAATTATCATAACCCTGCATGGAAAAACTCAATATTCCGTGAGGTGCAAGATGCTCTTTGGCCATCGCAAAAAATCGATCGGTGTAAAAACGGTTGGTTTGAAAGGTACCGGGTTCGGGTAAATTGACGATAATCGCATCGTAAATTTTATCTGTGTGCGCCAGATAAGAACGGCCGTCGGAATGGATAACATTTAGCCCGGGGATGGCTTCAATCATGTGAAATCGAAATTGAACGCTGGTGACCTCAGGATCTAATTCGACATAATCGATTGTTTTGTATCGGTATTTCTTTAATTCTGCCATCACGCCGCCCCGGGCTGAAATCAGCAAAATGTGGTTGGCCGGATCAAGCTGGGCCAGGGGGTAATGAATGGTTTCTTCAGCCAGACTTAGATTCTGACTGCTGAACACCGGTACCCCGTCTTCAAACAGTGTATGCTGGTCCTGATCTTTGTGGACCTCGATACGGCCGTAGCGGGTTTCACGGTAATAAACCAGCTTTCCGGCCCCAGGTGTTAAAGATCGTTTTTCCAGGATCACACCGGCCCCCAGAATGACACCCACAAGACCCAGCGCCAGAAAAACGGCCGGACGATATCGTCCCGGGGCGGGGAACAAAAAATAGATCGCCCCCAACAGCGGCAGATGCGACAGTAACATGGCCTGCAGGGGGCTGACCAGGTAAACCAGGGCGAACGAGAACAGGGCGCCGCCGGATATGTCGCCGATGTTATCGGTAATGTAAATACGGGCACCGGGATATCGGGCATTATCGGCCCGCAGCACAAACAGGCTGTACGGTAGAACAAAACCGAGCAGCAGGCAGTAAGGTGCGATGGCCAAAAACGTAAACAGCCACGTCGGATAAAAACCCACCGAACTGCCGTGGATAAAAATGATATCGTGAAATTGCCGGATAGCCAGGATTTGCAGGGCCGCAAGGCCGCCCAACACCAGCGACATCCAGGCCAGCCGGATGGCGGTTGCCGGCTGAAAGCGGCGGGTAACAACACGTGCCAGCAGGGTTCCCATTCCTCCCAGGATCAACCAGTTGAAAAGAATGAGCGCAATGACGATTTCATTGCCTTGAAATTGGGTTAAAAATTCGCGGATGACCAGTAACTGGGTAACGACGGATGAAATTCCGGTGCCAATAACGACCCGGATTATGGCACGATCGTCATTCTTCTTCAAAATATTGGACCTGGTATGTCAAAACTTCCAGTTCGGGGTTTTTCCAGGCATCGGATGGCAGGCCGGCTTTCAGGCACAGATGGGAAAGAAACTTTTCAGGCCGCGGCAGCTGCTCCCAGACCTGGGGCAAAAATGTGGCACTGGCGTGGCCCTGGCGGATAATCACGCCGTCGACATTGACACGAAGTTTTTGGGTCAGGTCCTGCCCGTTACGATATTCAAGGGGGCGGGGTTCGGTTAAAATACTGACTTCAATCTCGGTCTGATCCAGTTCGGTATCCGTCAAGGGCGCAAAGCGGGGATCGTGGAAAGCGGCATTGACGGCATTGCGCTTGATACCGTCCCAAACGGTTTCTGTGGATGTCAGATTGCCGATACAGCCCCGCAGCTGGCCATGGATTTTCAGGGTGACAAAGGTGCCGCAGTGGGATTGGAATCCCTCGTCCTGCCGGGCGCGGGTCAGGGCATCGGATTCGGACCCGGATGTCGTGCGGCCCAGTTTGTCCATGATTGTGTGACGGGCCAGTTTCACCAGCACCTGCCCCTGTTGGGCGGTAAAATTTGCATTCGAATCGTTATTGTTTTCCATAGGTTGATCTCCAAAAAAAGCAATGGCAGTATACCCCACGACCCGGGACCGTCCGCCGGCAGTATCGCCGCTGTTGGCGTAGTGGAGAAGTACCGGCTGCCAGTGGTGTCGCTGGGCAATCTCCATTAAAATTAGAATCGGCATCAGTCCGCAGGCCCGGTTACCCTTATTGACCAGCTCAGCCGGGGTCATGTGCATGATGGCGCTGATGGTTTGGCGGTCAATGGCCAGCGCTTCTGAATAGGCAAGGAAATGGGAGAGATCCGAGCTGATCACCAGCAGGGTATCGTCGTCCACAAGCGGATTCAGCGCATCTGCCAAGGGACCGATGCCGGCCGGGCCGACAATAATCGGCACCAGTTCAAATTCACCCAGATAGGTCTGTAAAAAGGGCAGAATGACTTCCAGAGAATGCTCTTTATCCCTTGAGACCGGCAGCGATTGGAACAAGGCCGGTTGTCGGCGCAATTTGGCAACATCTTGATGGAGCTTGATTTTCCCCAGCGGGGTTTCGTAAGCGGCAACATCGCAAATGGCGCCGTTCTTAATTCCAATGAAATGGTCAGGTCCGAGCAGAATGACTTTGGAAAACCGGTTTTCTTTTAAAACCAGTGCGGCATGGGCCGCGGTCCAGCCCGAATAAATATAGCCCGCATGGGGCAAAATAATGGCTTTTAACGGTTTGTTCGGTGGAATGCGTACCGGTGTTTTTTGAGCCTTGCGGGTGAGTTGATCAATAATTTGGGCTAATTCATCGGGGTCGGCCGGATAAAAACTGCCGGCTCTAACCGGTTTGCGGACGGCTTCGGCATAGGCCTGGTGGCAGCTGAATGAAATTACCAGACCAACAACCAGCACTACTGATAACAACTGTTTGGAAACGGGTATCATAATTCACAGCTAACGGGGTTGGTTTGAAAGAAAGATGAACGTCCAACATCGAACGTCCAACGTCGAACATCGAATAATGATGTCGCTTCGCTCCGCAATTTAATTTCATTTGTTTTAATTAATTCCTAGGCAATAAATACAACGGGCGTGAAAGACTGTCAATAAAAACGCCACCCCGGGTAGGATAGTTGCAGAACTTCTTTATTATTAGGGTGGGCATTGCCCACCAAAAATAATCAAATTCAATTGTTAACTTATTAGGCCCTTAGTTCTGAAGCTGTTGTTTTTAGTGGCAAGAAATTTTTTGGCATCGTTCGACTGGGTCGAACGATCGATTTAAATAGAAAAGACAGAGCGAGCCTACTCCGCCGAAAAAGCTACGAAGGCCAGGAGCGATACCACTCCGCCTCCGGCGGATCAATCTTCAATCTCAATATTCAATTCCGGCTTTGCCGGGTTGGGAG
>JAIVWA010000103.1:0-10568 GCA_049190255.1 Gammaproteobacteria bacterium
GCCGGTCGTTTTTCGTTTAATGTGGCTGCCGGTCGCTGCGACGCCTGTAAAGGCCAGGGGCGGCCGAAGGTGGCGATGAGCTTTTTGCCCGATGTGTATGTGCTCTGCGATGTCTGCCGGGGAAAGCGTTTTAACAATGAAACCCTGGCCATCCAGTATCGCGGCAAGAATATATCAGAAATCCTGGAGATGACCTTTGCCGAGGCGGCCCGCTTTTTTGCGGCCATCCCCCCCATCCGGCGGGCAGTGCAGTTTGTCTGCGATGTCGGCCTGGGATATCTGTGCCTGGGGCAGCCCAGCCCGACCCTGTCCGGCGGTGAGGCCCAGCGGATCAAACTGGCCCAACAGCTGGCCAAACCCTCCAACGGCCATACGCTTTACATCCTCGATGAACCCACCACAGGGTTGCACATGGCCGATGTTCAGCGACTCAATGACGTTTTGCAAAAACTGGTGGATGAAGGCAATACCGTGGCCGTCATCGAGCACAACATGGAAATTATCCGCGAAGCCGATTATATTATCGACCTGGGACCCGAAGGCGGCAACGAAGGCGGCCGCAAAGTATTCTCCGGCTCACCGCCAGAACTACTAAAGGCCACTAAAAAATCCCACACCGCCAAATGGTTTAAGAAATACTTACAGGGCCATTAGGTAATTATTAGTTGGTGCCAAGAATAATGATTAGTTAGTCTTAAAAAATCAAATCCGAAGCACGCCTAATCTTATAAAATCGGTCGAAATCCGAAACAAATACAAAATTCGAATGTTCAAAATTCTTAAACCGTGATAGTAAAAAGAGATGACTTTTTGCCTTTATAGTGGTTGTCAAAAAAACGCTCCGCCGGCTTCCAGCTCGTAGAGCTTACAGCTTGGAGAGAGGCGGGCCTTAAATATTCAATCGACAATCTTCAATCTACAAGCGTAGGGCAGCCCACCGTGGCTGCCGGGATAAAGTCGGCACGGTGGCCGACTCTACAAGATATCCTGTCTCGTTAACAGAGAAGATTTTCCCTTAATTGAGCGCTTCTGGGGTTTCCCCGACCGCGAACCTTCATGAATACTACTACCTGAATCATTTAGAGATAACTTTGACGTTGCACTGCTTCTTATCATTCGAACTTGATATTCAAGTCAATTTAGCTTATTTTAACAATTGTTTTTATAACATTTTTTCGACCTAATTTTAGATAATTCCCTTCTAAAAAGCCTAACACGGTCAAATCAAGTACAAATCAGTCAGGAGCCAAAAGATGTCGAAAAAATATGAGTTGAAAGCTGCCGATCTACGATGTGTTTGTGATCCTAAAATTTTTAAGTTCAAGAACACTTCGGAAATCAAACCCCTGGATGAAGCCATCGGTCAAAAACGAGCGCTTCAGGCAATTGAATTCGGGCTGAACATGAAAAGCTCCGGGTATAATATCTTTGTTACCGGGGTTGAGGGCACCGGAAAATCGACCATTGTTAGAGAACTTGTTTCCAAACACGCCAAAACGCTGCTGAAGCCGGATGATTGGTGTCTGGTAAACAATTTCAAGGACCACTTCCGCCCCAAAGCCATTGCGGTTCCTTCCGGTAAAGCAGTGCAGTTCAGCAAGAAAATGAACAAATTTGTAGAAGACTTGAAAAAAAATCTACCCAAAGCGTTTGAAGGCGAAGGTTACCTCAAACGCCTGTCAGGCATAAAATCCAGATTTTCAGACAAACAAAACCGGCTCTTTCAAAAAATTGATAAGTTTGCCACCAAATCCAACCTGCAGATCATTAAATCCGAACAGGAGATTGAAACGGTTCCCGTCATTGACGGCACACCCCTGACACCGGAGGATTATAACAAACTTTCAAGTGATAAAAAGGCCGAAATTGAAAATAACATCCGCCTGATCCAGGAACAAATTGAAATGGCTTCGGTGGAAGTCGATAAACTGAACCAGGCCCTGCACACGGATGTCGAGAAACTGATGGATGAAGTCACCTTTGCGGTTGTAAAAGGCCGGTTGGAAAAAATCAGATCGGAATTTAAAGGCAGCCCGAGCATTCTGAATCATTTGGATGAAATTGAGCAGGACATCGTCGAAAACGTTCAATATTTCATGCCCTCGGAGAAAGGCGACGCAAATGAAGAAAGCATTTTCAAACTGCCGCCGAAATCCAACCTGCAACGCTATAAGGTAAACGCCTTAACGGATCGCGAGCCGGTCAAAGGCGCACCGGTCATCTTTGAAACCAACCCCACCTATCACAATGTCATGGGGCGAATCGAAAAGCGGGCTTACATGGGAACCGTCACCACCGACTTTACCATGGTCAAGGCCGGCTCCCTGTTAAATGCCAACGGCGGCTTCCTGATCATGGACATGGAATCTTTGATGATGCACCCCTATGTCTGGGAAGCGCTCAAACGCGCCTTGCAGGCCAAATATCTACGCATCGAAGACATTGCCGAGGAAACCGGTTTCGGAACGGTTTCCCTGCGACCGGCGCCGATTCCGCTGGAGGTCAAAGTCGTTCTGCTGGGCAGTTATGACGATTTTGAAGTGCTCCAAGATTATGATCCCCGCTTTAACAAGATATTCAAAGTCAGGGCCGATTTTGACTACGAAGTGGAGCGAAACGCCGACACGGTTCAGCAATATGCCCGCTTTATTGCCCGGGTTTGTAATGAAGAAAACCTGTTGCCGTTCACGCCCAAAGGCGTGGCGACCATTGTTGAATACGGTGAAAAATACGTATCCGATAAAAATAAACTCTCGATTCGCTTCGGCCCCCTGCTGGGCGTTTTAAAGGAATCCGACTACTGGGCCCGCAAAAACAAGGCCCGGCTCATTACCGATAAATATGTCGTCAAAGCCTTTAGCGAACATCGCTTCCGCTACAACCTTTACGAAGAAAAAACACACGAATCTTATCTGGATAACACCATCATGATCGATGTGGCGGGCGAGGTCGTCGGCCAGGTCAACGCCCTGGCCGTTTATCAGATTGGCAATTTTTCCTTCGGACGCCCGGTTCGCATAACCGCCGAAACCTTTATGGGCAAAGACGGTGTGATTAATATCGAACGGGAATCAAAATTAAGCGGCAAGACCCATGATAAAGGCGTGCTGATTCTCTCGGGGTATATGGGCCGAACGTTTGCCCAAAATTACCCCCTGAACCTGTCGATCAGCATTACCTTTGAGCAAAGCTACAGCGGCATCGACGGCGACAGCGCCTCGTCCACCGAATTGTATGCCATTATTTCCAGTCTGTCGGGTATTCCCATCAAACAGGAAATTGCCGTCAGCGGTTCGGTCAACCAGAAGGGCCAAATCCAGGCCATCGGCGGCGTCAACCACAAAGTCGAAGGGTTTTTCGAAGTTTGCAAAACCAACGAACTGACCGGCAGTCAGGGTGTGATGATACCTAAGGCCAACGTAAAAAATCTCATGCTCAGAAAAGAAGTCATCGACGCCGTTAAAAAGCGCAAATTCCATGTCTATCAGGTTTCAACGGTGGCAGAAGGCATTGAGATCCTGACCGGCATGCCGGCAGGCAAAGCGGATAAAAACGGCAACTATCCGGACGGAACGGTTTACGGTGCCGTCCAGAAAAAATTAGCGCATTACGTTAAAAGGTCACTGCAGCTGAAAAAAGAATTAGAATAGTCCGATTTGGGATTTGGGATTGCGGATTTCGGAATGGGGAAAGATGAAAATTTAGATTGTGGGAGCGGCTTTCCAGCCGCGATCAGCTTTGCTGTACTAAAGCCCCCCGATAGCTTTCAATGTTTGTAACAATCCTATACGATTAAATCGATAGGATTCCTTCAATAGAAAATAGTCAATCACTTGAAACCACTTTTAGGGAATCCCGCGCAAAAGCGCCTTGCAGGTATCTGACATTTCAACCCCGGTTTCTTCAACCGTAATTGCATTCTGCTCACATATCTCAACACAACTTTGGCAACCAATGCATTCGTCGGCATTTACCGGCAAAGACTTACCATTTCGCATTTCAAATACCCCGGTGGTACAGGCCTCCAAACAATCTTCGCAGCCATTGCATGCATCTTTGTCAAGTGAAACACTAAATCCCATCTTTTAAAATATCCTTCCTAACCCGGCCAAGCCGGTATTGTATCCAAAAATAAGAAGGAACCATAAAAAAAGCAAGCAATTTTTTTGATAAACGATTTTATCCATGGGACCGCAAATTTTATAACTTATTGAAATTTAATAATATTAAAATAATAAAATCTTGTTGACTTTTGATTTGGGATGAAATACACCTAATTCCATTCACCAACAATCAACCAAGATTGTATACAACATTGCAAAAATCCTCCACTCAACTGAAAGCTCCTAAAAAATCCACCCCGGTGCGGAAATGGACCTATAACAATTTGAAATCCGATGTCCTGGCCGGACGCTTCAAGCCGGGTGAGCGACTGACCGAAGAACATCTGGCCAATGGCCTGGGAGTCAGCCGGACACCTGTCAGGGAAGCCCTGCACAAGTTGGCCTCCGAGGGGCTGATTCAGCCTCTGGAAAGCAGAGGATTCTGCGTGGCCCGGGATTCTCACGAGGACATCGAAGATCTTTTTAATATTCGAGCGGCCCTGGAAGGGTATGCCATCCGAATCGTCTGCGAATACATTACCGAGCCGGACGTTAAAAAACTCAACGGGTTTATTGAAAAAGCGGAAGATGCCTTGCGCCGCAAAAAGCTCGATGAGATTTTTGAATATAACACCCAGTTTCATGACACCCTGAATGCTGTTGTTCCGAACAAGAGCCGACTTCATAGCCTGATTGCGGATACCCGCAAATATGTACTGCGATATCGCAAGGACAGCCTTCATTATCTTGAGGGCGCCAAGAAAACCATTGACGGTCATCGTAAGATTCTATTGGCCATCGGCCTGAAAGATCCGGATTTATGCGAACGTGTGATGCGTGAACACGTTAAAGAAGCCAAAGAAGAGGCCTTAAATAAAATATCCGAGGGCCGCCTAACTTCGTAATATCGGCATAAAAGAACCATTATTTGTTTCAGGTGTGAATAATTATTTATTGTAAAAAATTTCGAATTTCGTACTTCGAGTTTCCGGCTTGATCGGGATAGGAGGAACTGATGAAAGCGGATAAAGACAAATGCATTGCCTGTAAACGATGTTTCCCTTATTGCCCCATGGGTAAAATTCAAACCTTTCACAGGCATGAGGAAATTCCCGGTCGGGTCTATATTGAAATCGACCAGGATAAATGTACCGACTGCGGCGTGTGTGTGCGGGCCAACATCTGTCCGCTCAATGCCCTTTATCAGGAGGTCGATGACTGGCCGCGAGAGGTCCGGGGCATATTGAGCAATCCCCTCATCGAGTTCAAGGGCTCGCAGGTGCCGGGCCGGGGAACCGAAGAGATGAAGACCAATGACGTCAAAGGTTCGTTTCTCCCCGGCGAAGTCGGTGTCGGAGTTGAACTGGGCCGACCGGGATTGGGCGCCTATTTCAAAGATGTCGAAATCGTTTCCATGGCCTTAATGGGGGCCGATATCGGCTATGAGCTGGCCGCTGAGAATCCGGTCACCCATTTCATGTCGGATAAAGCAACGGGCAAACTCAGAGACGATGTTCTGGGTGAGAAGACGACCTCCGCCATCATTGAAGGCAAGTGCCAGCTGGAAAAACTGCCCCAGGCCTTAAAGGCCTTGCAGGAGGCCGCCGACAAGGTCGACACCGTCTTCACCGTAGAAGTGATCACCAAGGTTACCCCGGACGGAGAGGTGCCCATCAAGGCCGTCCTGGAAGAGTCAGGGTTCTGGTATTCCATCAACAGCAAAAACAACCTGGGGCTGGGATTGCCGGCCTTCAAGTTTTACGATGATTAAAGGAGAAGATTCATGACTCACAGTTTGCATCGCCGAGGGGACTACGAAAGCCTCAAAGATGATTTTGTGGTACTGGGTTGCCCGGCCACGGGTGTCAACAAGGCCGGCTCCGCTCCCAGGACCCAGAGCTTTCTGAGCATCTGTTACAAGCATGGGCCGATAAATCTGGGGGACATGAAAACCGGCAACATTTACAATACCACCATGGATGATATCCTGGCCAGTGTGACGGACGGAACCATTGTTCAGTGTACCTTCGACAACCGGGACAAGATCGTGGCCTTGCTCACCGAGCTCAAGGAGCGGCGGCCCGGGATTTCGGTGATTATTTCGGGTGTCACCGATGTCGTTCAGCAATGTATGCATGAGGCCGGTCTGGGCCCCATTCATTCACTGGAGTATTCACTGGGCACCTGGGGCAAAACCGAGCGCTTGCCCGGTTATGCGGTATTGAAGCTGCTGACCATGTGCGGCCATGCCATGATTGCCGCCGATCTGGTGGGCAAAATGGTCCGGGATGTCAAACGCGGACGCCGCACGATTCGATCCTGTATGGTGGAGATGGCCCAGTGCTGCACATGCGGCAACTTTAATTTGACTCGCGGAGAAAAGATTTTCCAGGAAGTGCTTTCTACCTATATGGTCAAAAGTTTGTACTGATGGATCTGACTTCAGACCTCGTAAAATACTATGAAAATAGCTCTTTTTTTGGACATTATTTATATTTATTAACGCCAAATTGGGGAATTTAGGGATTATCAGACCCGTGTCCAATTTTCATGCAAGATTTAGGCACTAACCTTTGATGGTCAGTTGAGAAAACCGTGACAGATCAAGGAGAAAAAAATGCGATATGTATTGGTCGGAGGGAGCGCCGCGGCCGTAAGCGCGGTGGAGGCAATTCGATCCGTTGACAAATTATCGCCGATTGACTTGTTCAGCGATGAAAAGACACCTCTTTTTTCAAGAGTGCTTCTGCCCTACTATGTAGCCGAAGAGCTTTCAAAACCGCTTCTGAATTTCAGATCGGCCGATTTTTTCGAAGAGAACAACGTCACGGCTCATATCGGCGTCAGGGTTCAGGAAATTGATCCCCAATCCAAGACGGCAGCGGCAGATGATGGCAATACCTATGCCTATGACAAATTGCTGCTGGCCACCGGCGGCAATGCCATCATCCCTAAAATTCCGGGGATTGACAAAGAAGGTATCTCTCCGCTGAAAACCATGCAGGATGCGGAAAATATCTACAATTTTAAAGGCGACCGCGCGGTGGTCATCGGGGCTGGAAGTATCGGCGTGGAGTCCTGTATCAGCCTGATGCGAAGAGGTGTCAGGGTCACACTGCTCGAACAACTGGGACACGTGCTGCCGACGGTTTTCGATGACGAGGCGGCCGGCATCATCAGAAGCGCTATCGAGCAGATGGGAATCGAGGTGATCACCGGCGAGCGCGCGATTGAATTTACCGGTAACGGCCGGGTGCAGAGCGTTGTGACCAGTACGGGTGAAATCGAGTGTGATAATGTCATTCTCTCCGTCGGTGTCAGGCCGGCGGTGGAACTGGCCGAAAAAGCCGGTATCGAAATCGGCATGATGGGGGGCATCACAACCGACGGTGGCATGATGACCAGCTGTCAGGACATCTATGCCGCCGGAGATGTCTGCGAGACCTTTGATATTGCCCGCAACCAGATCTTCATCAATGCCATCTGGCCCATGGCCGTTGAGCAGGGCCGGATTGCCGGATCTAATATGGCCGGACAGGACAGGCAATACGGCGGATCCGTCAGAATGAATTCCATCGGCAATTTTATCGGTATTCCGGCTATGTCCATGGGCGTGACCCGCACCGACGAGTGTTCCTATGCCGATGAAGAATGCCATTTTCAGGAAATCAAAAAACGTACCCAGAACACCTATAAAAAAATCATTTTAAAAAACGGATGCATTGTCGGGGCTATATTTATCGGTGTCGGTCAAACCCAGAGATCCGGCATCATATCGATTCTTTTGAGACGGCAGATAGATGTCTCCGACTATATTCAGGCCTTGATGAGCAACAATCTGAATTTTATGGACATCCTGCCTTTGCTGCGACGCTACGGCGACAAATTCACCGAACCGGAATACAAGGAACTGATGGATACGGGGCTGTAGAACAGGAGTTAAACATAAACTTGTTAAGTTAAACGTTATTGGTTGCCGCTAATATTATCAAACAGTTGGAGTATTGGAGTGTTGGAGTATTGGAAAATCGGCTCCATCCGATTGTCTTCTCATTACTCCAGTACTCCAATACTCCATTACTCCAAAAGCATGGGTAGATGAATAGGCCTTGTAGAGAGCGGCAAAAGTAGTGACATTCTGAGTAAAATCTTTACCCAATCAGGAGGATAAATTGCAGGTTATAAAGGTAGATCCCAAAAAATGTACCGGATGCCACCAATGCGAACTGTGGTGCGCAACGGAAATCGCATCGGTTGCCAAAGAGCTGGCCGGCGCGATTAACGAGGAACCTCAGCCGGTGCCCCGGGTGTATGTCGAGGGAAAAAAGCTGGCCTTGCAATGCCGGCATTGCGTGGAGGCGCCCTGCCTGGACGCGTGCCCCAATGGAACCATGCGGCGGGATGCGGAAACGGGACTGGTATACGTTCATGAACCGACATGTATAGCATGCTGGATGTGTGTCATGGTTTGCCCCTTTGGCATCATCAATCCCTCGCCGACCTATAAGGTGGCGATCAAGTGCGATCTCTGCCGGAACATGGGGTATCCGATCTGCGCGGAAGTATGCCCGACCCAGGCCATCACCGTTGAACCGCGTCAGGATTATCGCAAGGTATTTTAAACCGAAAGCACCATTTGGACACGCCTGGCAGCAGATAAACTATTCAACGAGGTCTGTAGTTGTAAGAAAGGAGAAAAAGATGGAGTTTATCCAGAGAAAGACCGCTGATCGCGCGGTTAACCATTTCCTGCTGAAAGCAGCAGATCAGGAGATAACAGTCGCATGGGACCGTTTTGAGGGACAGCTGCCCGAATGTGGATTCTGTGAATCGGGTTTGAGCTGTCGGGACTGCCTGCAGGGCCCCTGCATCAGCCATCCGTTTAAAGATCAGAGCAAATTGGGGGTTTGCGGCAAAGACAAAGATATTCTTGCGGCCCAATCCCTGTTGCGCCTGGTCTTGAAAGGAACCATGTCCTATTTGGATCAGTTAAATGATTTTGCCAGTGGCGTCCAGGCCGGTAACGTTAAACCGGCAGACAAGGCCCAGGCCGAGCAAATCCTAAAATCCATTGTAGATCTGATGCATACGGGGGACTCCGGGGTCGTCAATGAATTCCCGGCCGCCCTCGTGCAAGCCTGGGAAACAGCGGGAATCATCCCCCGGGGCATTGCCAACGATGTGTTCAAGGCCTCCCAGCGCCTGGAAGGCGGGATCAGTGATATGGAGGAAACCCTGCTGTGGTCCTTTAAAACCGCACTCCTGGGATGTATGGCCGACAGACTCCAGAATAAATTAAAAGCAGCGGTCTTTGGCCCCACCACGGCCTCGGAGCTGGAAGTCAACCTGGGCATTCTTAAAAAGGATGTCCCTGCCATTCTTTTTTACGGCCCTGTTTCTCCCTTGCTCAAACAAAAGGTTGCCAAGGCGGCGGAAGAGAAAAACGTTAGTGTGATGGGCGTTTGCACAGATCCGTTGCTGCCGCCCTATCGCTTTTTTCCGGTGACCACTTACGTTTCCCAGGAAATCCCCTTGATGACCGGCGCCGTTGACCTGATTGTCACCGGGAGTCAATTCGTCAACCCGTCTCTGGCAGAAGTTGCCAAGGACTGGAAAGTGACCGTCGTGCCGACAGATGGATTAACTCAAAACGCGGATCCGGATGCCTTTGCTCAAAAAATCGTGGAGCAGGCCGTGCAGGCTTTTGAAATGCGGCAAAACATCACCCGGGATATCCCCCTGGTGAAAGAGTCGGCCGTTATGGGCTATTCGGCCGCCGATGTGGACATCAAGAAAATTGTGAAAGCCCTGGACACCGGGAAGATCAAAGGCATTGCCATTCTGGCCGGCAGCAATAACGTCAAATACACCCAGGACGAAGTGCTCGTAACGGTGGCCAAACAGTTTCTGGCCAACGATATCCTGTGCATCTCCGAAGGCGAAGCCAGTGTGAGCCTGGCAAAATACCGCCTGCTGGATCCTGCCCGTCGGGACAAGGACTGCGGAGCCGGTGTCAATGAACTGCTGGCCGCCCTGGGTGAAAATGTCCCGTCCGTCATTGACTGGCGCCTGACGGATTTTCTGCTGGCCCTGGCTGCGGCCGGAGACAAAGCCCTTTCAGACTATCCGATTTGCGCCTACTTTCCGGAAGCCAACCGGACAGCCGAGGTAACCAAAGCCATGTGGACCGTGGCCATGGGGGTTTCAACCTATTTCTGGCCCTGTCTGCCGGTAACCGGCAGTCCCAAAACCCAGCAGGCCCTTGAAGGTTTTTGCCGGGAAAAATTCGGTGCCGCTCTGCATGTCGTGACCCAAAAAATTGATGCCCGGACCAAAGCCGGGTTATTTTTGAAAACCATTGAAGCGCCGGAGAGTATGTCGGGTAAGTCGTGGGAATAAATCGCTGATGCAATTGCATCCCCAGACACCCAGGTAAAATTTCTGAAATGCAGGTATAATTTTTTG
>JAIVWA010000104.1:0-10567 GCA_049190255.1 Gammaproteobacteria bacterium
TCAATAGGCGTGTCAATAAGATTATTGCCGTGATCGTGATAACGTCAAAGCATATCCTAACCCGGGCAAGCCGGTATTGAATATTGACGATTGAAGATTGAAGATTTGTGGTATCGCTTCGCTCTGTCTCTTTTTAAAATTGACCGTTCGACACAAAAGCTCACGACAGGCAGAATACATTATTCGATGTTCGACGTTCAATGTTCGATGTTCGACGTTCAATTTTTGGGTGCTTGGAATTTTCAGGACCGGTCAACGAAGCTCATTTTATCATTCGGATCAGTATCATTCCACCATTCATCTCGATTTGTCTGCATAACGGCCTTACCAATTTTTTTTCCGGTTTCGGTTTGAAGCCGGTCGATGACATTCTGAATCCAGGTTTTTGGCGGTTCATATCCGATATCTATCAGTTCTTTTAACTCTAAAATAAGCGCCAACTGGTCGGCGTCGCGGGCAAGTCTGGCCTCGGTGGTGCGGCCGTCATTAAACTCCTTGATGAGTTCCACCAGATTGTGTCCAAACGAAATCCCGGCAGTTGCATCTTCAAGGGCTTTGTTTTCGTCCGCGGTGACATATTTTTTATGAACTGTGTTGAGATCACCGATTCTGGCTTCCGCAAGATCATGAACCAGACACATATTGATCAGTTTCAGGGCATCCACCTCAGGCAACAGCTGTGACATCACATAGGCAATAAAAGTGGTACTGAAAGAATGCTCCGCCACAGATTCTTTGCCGGCACCGAGAAAATGGTATCCGGACCTGGGAATCTCTTTCAATATTTTGGCTTCAAATAATAAATTGGCAATTTTTTTCATACGAAATCCTTTTCGAATCGGTTATGATCCTAATTCCCAGCACAATCGAAGGCAAGCTAAAAATTACGGCGGATACCCAAAATCCAAATATGTTGACACTCTGTCCATTTTCATATAATTTAAAATAATTAAAACAGAAAGTTATTTCACTTGTTTACTGTTGATTTGTTCTTATATTCCGGATTATCAAAAAATCCGAAATGTTATTGTTTTAATGTTTCGGGTCCTTTACAATTATCCATCCATCTATACGGGGCAAAGTCCCTGGATTAAAGAACGGAGTGTTATATGACGGTTGCTCAGATCGATTTGATTCACATGATTAGTAATGCCGGCCTCGTCGTACAGCTAGTTTTGCTCATGTTGCTGTTTTTTTCAGTTACTTCCTGGGCAATTATTTTAATCAAATCTCGCTATATCAGACGGGCCTTCAAGCAATCTTCTGAATTTAATGAGTTTTTCTGGAAAAGCCGTGATTTGTCAAACGCCTTTGCCAGAGCCAAACAGCTTCATGGCAGTCCGCTGGCCAGAATATTTCGTATCGGTTATGCGGAATTAAAAAAAACGAGTCAATCCGGCAGCCCGTCATCTGCCACACCCTCCCGGGCGAACGGGGGAAATCTGCCGTTTGACACAAAATTTGCCGGAATAGACAATGTCAAACGCTCCCTGCGCCGGGCGATCAACACCGAGATGACCCGGATGACACAAATGGTTCCCTTCCTGGCAACCACCGGCAACACAACCCCATTTATCGGGTTGTTCGGGACGGTCTGGGGGATCATGAACTCATTCCATGGAATCGGACTAAGTGGCTCGGCCAGCCTGGCGGTCGTGGCACCCGGTATTTCAGAAGCGCTTGTGGCAACTGCCGCAGGACTGGCGGCCGCCATCCCGGCCGTTATCGCGTTTAACCATTTTATGAATAAAATCCGGATCGTCGAGACTGAGCTGCACAGCTTTTCGGCCGACTTTCTCAACATCATTGAACGTGATATCCTGCGGATCGAGAGGAGAAGGCAATGATGGCCGGCGGCAACAGCCAAGAACTGATGTCTGACATTAACGTGACGCCCTTTGTGGATGTCATGCTGGTACTCTTGATCATTTTCATGGTCACCGCACCGATGATGATCCAGGGGGTAAATGTTGATTTGCCTGAGGCATCGGCCCAACCCCTTGATTCAGAGAAGGAACATCTTATCATCACCATTGACAAAGACCATCAGGTTCACATCAACGAATATCAGGTCGCCCTAGACTCCTTGAGTGCAAGGCTGATTAAAATTCTTCAAAGTCGCGGCGATCGGGAGGTCTACCTCAAAGCGGATAAGAACATCCCCTATGGAATCGTTGTGCAGGTGATGGCAGAGATTAAAGGGGCGGGAGTTGAACAGCTGGGCATGATCACCGAACCGGCGGTCATCGAAAAGATACGCGACGCAAAAAAATCTAAAGGCCAATGAAAAGAAAAACCTATGCTCATGCGTATCCGCTGGCGACGGACTCCGTTTCCCGCACCATGGTGCTATATTTTGGGATATCGCTGGTAATTCATTTGATTTTTTTTGGTTCAGTGGTATTTTGGCCGGCAACTGCACCGAAACCAAGACTTTTGCCGGGATCAATTAGTGTTAATCTGGTGTCGCTACCCGGGCCGCCGTCTGCGGCACCGGCGCCGGCTGCAGTGTCCAAACCGGAAGCCAAGCCTGTGGTGGCGCCCAAAAAAGAAGTCAAAACAGCGCCCATTGAAAACGTGGTCGAAATACCACCACCCCAAAAGCTGCCGGAGATAAAAAAACCGAAGAAAACAGTTTCACTGACGCCGAAACCAAAGAAAATAAAGCCCAAAAAATCTTTAAAGAAAAAAACGCAGGATCGTCAGAAAATGATTGATCAAGCGTTGACCAAGGTCAAAAAGAAGGTTGAAAAATCGGAAACGGATTCCGTCAGCCAGGCCATTGATCGTTTGAAAAAGAAGGTTGAACAAACCGAAGCCGCAGGGACTCAAACCGGTTCGACCGGCAAAGCAGTCACCGGTGCAGGGGGGGGCGGTGTACCCGGAGCATCCGGTTCCGGCGGTCGGCGGACACTGGAACTTATTGATCTGTACAGAATTGAGATTGCCTTTCAGGTAGAAAGAAACTGGGCCTTTTCCCAGCAGTTGGCCGGTGATGACCAGACGCTGCAGGTCAGTCTGGTGTTTAAGGTTATGCCAGGCGGTGAAATTACCGACATTAGGTTTACGGAACGCTCCGGCAACTCATATTTAGATGACTCGGCCTATCGGGCCATCGTTAAAGCCGATCCGGTTTCACCCCATCCTGACGGCATCCGGACGCTCTATGTGATGATGGGAGTCCGATTCACGCCGGAAGGTATCAGATGAAGGTTTCAGAATTTTATAGGGGACGAGGACGAGGACGAAGTCCGTACTCTGTAAGCGCGGGTGGAACTTAACGAAAATTACATTGGATTTCATTTTTACTATGAGCGATGAGCTCTATGCTATGAGCTTTAAATTGCCTTGTTTTTGGACGTTAGCTGAGGTATTGAAACCACTTCAATAAAATTTACAACAGGGATACCGGAATGAATGTTCGTTGGTTAAGATGCGTTGTTCTCCTTATTGCTGCAAATCTTTTAATCGGATCGGTCGTTTGTTTAGCGCAAAGTGACAAAGATCAATATGAATATATTGATATCAGTAATCCTTTTTTAAGAAAAATTCCTCTGGCGGTCCCCTTGTTTAAAAATGCAAACCGAACAGGGGAAGCAAAACGCCTGTCAGATTCATCTGCCGATTTACTTGCCGCCAGCCTGGAATTCACCGGTTATTTTAAATTGCTCGATCGCGGTGCATTTCTTTTCGATCCCCAAAAAGACGGCATTTTAACCCCCCAGATCAATTTTGCCAACTGGACCGTTATCGGCGCCGAACTTTTGATTACCGGGAGTTTCAAAGAATCCGGCGACAACATTACGATGGAACTGCGCCTTTTTGACACCTTCAAAGCGCGGCGAATTATCGGCAAAAAATACACCGGGAAAAAAGCGGACCAGCGTCGTATGATCCATCGCTTTTGCAGTGAGGTCATCAAGTACCTCACGGGTAAGCCGGGCGTTTTCGGAAGCAAAATCGCCTTTGTTTCCACCGGGTCAGGAAATAAAGAGATTTACAGCTGCGCCTTTGATGGTTATAATCCACACCAGATGACCCGAAACCATTCGATTTCCTTATTTCCGGCCTGGTCCTCTGATGGAAGATATCTGGCCTATACATCCTATAAAAAGGGAAAGCCGGACCTATTTATTAAAAACCTGGCCGAAGTGCAGGAAACGACCATCAATAAAAAAGGCCTCAACATAACGCCTGCGTGGGTGCCTGGCAAATTTGAATTGGCGGCCACACTTTCCTTTTCAGGTGACCAGGAAATTTATCTGTTGACTGGATCGGGGAAAGTTATTAAAAGGTTAACAAACCTTCGGGGAATCGATGTATCACCTACCTGGTCGCCGGACGGTAAAAAGTTTGCTTTTGTTTCCAATCGGTCGGGTTCTCCGCAAGTTTATGTCCAGGATCTGGCCTCCGGAAAGGTCAGGCGATTGACTTACGAGGGTAACTACAATACCCAGCCCAACTGGTCCCCGCAGGGTGACAAAATCGCATTTGCGTCCGTGGTGGACGGACGGCGCAATATTATTGTGATGGGTTTTGATGGCCGGGGACTACTCCAATTGACCCACGAATCCGGAGATAACGAAGCGCCTGCATGGTCACCTGACGGAAGTCTTATTGTCTTTAGTTCAAACCGTGAGGGTCCTTTTCGAATATATGTGATGACTGCGTTTGGAACTGATCAACGCCGTTTGCTGGTTATGACCGGTGAGCAAACAAATCCAAAATGGTCAATGAATGATTTCAATAACTGATGTATTTCCACATGTGAAAGGAGCAAAAAATGCAAAAGAAGAAATGGATTTTTCTGGCCCTGGTGTTGGTAATTCCTGGATTGATGTTTTCCGTTTCCTGTCAAAAGAAGCTGGTTGATGCATCACCGGAACCGATGGCCAAAGAAGAGCCGAAAGAGGAAGTGGTCGTTAAAGAGGAGGCCCCGGTTGTTTACAAGGCGCCGAGTATAATTATGCAGGAGGACATTTATTTTGAGTTTGATAAAGCCATGCTTACTCCGGCGGCCCAGGACAATTTGCTTCGCAAAGCCGAATGGTTGCGCGAAAATTCGGACACCACGGTGACCATTGAGGGTCATTGTGATGCCCGGGGTACCAACGAGTACAACCTTGCATTGGGTGACAGACGGGCTGAGAGTGCCAAAGCATTTCTGGTTGATCTCGGTATTCCCGCTTCCCGATTAACCACTATCAGCTACGGGGAAGAGCGCCCGGTTTGCAACCAGCAAAATGATGAGTGCTGGACCAAAAACAGGCGTGACAACTTTGTTGTCAATTAATCCAAATTTTCTAAATTTCAGAAAATATCGCTTTTCGAACTGTGGGTGACTATTATAGGGTGTCAACCCTATGCGCTTTCACAAGACAGCAAGCACCGGCTTTTGGGCCGGTGCTTGCTGTCTTGCAGCCAAACCCGCCCCTGGCGGCGGGTTTTTGGGTGAATCGCCTGGAGTCATTTGTACGGATAATAACCCTCCATTTCAGTGATACCATTATGAACCAATCAGTAATGAAATCGGCCGTCGTCGTCAATCTGGTGTTCTTTTTGTTATTGTCGGGCTGTGTCAGCCAGAATGAAGTTGCTTCCCTTGACACCCGCATGAGTGAGCTTGAAATTCGCAACGCCGAAGCCAAAAAAAAGAATGCAACGCTGAAATCAGGATTGCAAAGCCGCGAAAAAGAAGAACAGGCCCTGCGTCATCAGTCAGCTTCGCTACGGGTCAAAGTGAATGCTCTGAATGAAGAAATTCGAGCCTTAAACGGACGGATTGAAAAACTCGAACATCTTTTAAACCGCCAGGAGCAAATGGATGCCGAGGGCGTGAAGGCTGAAGCGGATCGGCTTGATAAGCTGGTTAAGTCCACCAAAACCAATGATGAGCGTATTTATCGAATTGAACAGTATTTAAATTTCGAGCCGTCCGCCACAAAAGAGCCGAATAAAAGACCTACCGAGAAAACCGTTACAAAAATAATTCCTGCCGGCCGGACCAAAGAAGAACTTATCGAAGATGGGATTTATCGAAGGGCGAAACAGGCCTTTGATCAGGGAGACTCTGGTGCGGCCAGGAAAAAATTTCAGGAACTCATCGAGAAGTTTCCCAGATCTGAACGGGCCGACAATGCCCAGTTTTGGATCGGTGAAATTTATTACCGCGAAAAGTGGTATGAAAAAGCCATTCTTGAATATCAGAAAGTGATCGAAAATTATCCCAAGGGCAATAAAGTGCCGGCATCTCTTTTAAAACAAGGGCTTGCTTTTTTAAATTTAGGGGACAAAAAAAATTCCCGCCTTATTTTAGAAGAGCTCATCAAAAAGTATCCCAAGTCGAACGAAGCCCAAATCGCCAAAGGTAAAGTGAAAAGTTTAAAATAAAACAGGATGATAAAAATCATCGGTATAGATCCTGGCCTTTCGGCAACCGGTGTCGGAATCGTTCGAGGAAAGGGGTCGAGGATAGAAGGCTATTCCTTTGGCAGTATAAATACCTCCAAAAACAACTCTTTGCCGCACCGTCTTGATCATATTTATTCAAAACTGCTTCAGATCCTAAAAAATGAAAATCCCGACTTTATGGTGGTGGAGGATGTATTTTCTCTTCAAAAATATCCGAAATCCGGAATAACTCTGGGTCAGGTCAGTGGAGTTGTCCTACTGGCCGGCCATCGTGCCGGTGTGTCGTCTGTGGAGGTTCCCGTGCGTGAAGCCAAACAGGTTTTGACCGGCAACGGAAATGCCAGCAAAAACCAGTTGGAAGAATCAGTGCGACATCGATTGAAACATACGACCCCCATAAGGCCGTTCCACGCATCTGACGCCCTAGGGTTGGCTTTGATTGGTCTTTACCGCTATGATTGGTTACATTGAAGGTAAAATTTTAAAGAAGGAAGAGGACCGGATACTGATACTTGCGAACCAGATCGGATATGAAGTGCTGCTTCCTGCCATTGTGATGGAGTCGTTGCGGGATAAAGAGGTCGGAGAAGAAATTTCACTTTACATCTTTTTTCAACAGACGGAGCGTCAGCCCAAACCCGTTCTAATCGGCTTTAATTTTGAGGTGGAGAAGGAATTTTTCCAATATTTTATTTCGGTAGAAGATATCGGTCCCTTAAAAGCCGCTAAAGCGTTAACCGTGCCGGTCAGAGAAATCGCCACTGCCATTGAAGCCGGCGAGATCAGCAAACTGACGCAGCTCAAAGGGATCGGCCGCAGAACAGCCCAAAAAATTATTGCCACTTTGGAGGGTAAAATGGGTAAATTTGCGTTGATCCGCTCCGAAGAGCGTAAAGGCGAACCACTTGTTGAGGACTTTTCAAAACAGGTACTTGATGTTATGATTAAACAGCTCGGACACAGAACGGCGGATGCCAGACAGATGATAGACACGGCCTTGAAGCGCAACAACGCCATAACCACCGCCGAAGAGCTTTTTGAAGAAGTATACCGGGGTGAAAAGATAGGTGAATAGTCACAGATGTGAGGTGTCAGGTTTCAGGTGTCAGGTGTCAGTGCTCAGATGACAGAGAACAGATGACAGAAGACAGATGGCAATTCAGCATTTTCAGCTCTGTTTGTCGAATCCGTTCTCTGACCATGCAGTTGGGTCATCTGACCTCTGATTTCTGTCTTCTGTCTTCTTTTTCCTGACACCCGACACCTGACACCTGAAACCTAAATATTGAGCAAACGAATTTAATTCTAAATCTTTTTTACCCATACGATATAGGTTCACCGCTAAAAATTAAACACTATGTCAGACGACATCCTATCATACTCTTCAGATGATCAGGACCTGATATCCGGTTCCTCAGATGATCAGGAACTGATATCCGGTGAACCCCTGCAGGAAGATAAAGATCCCGAAATTCTATCCCTGCGGCCGGAAAAGCTTTCCGATTATGTCGGCCAGATCGAAGTGGTGGAAACCCTTAAGATCGCAATCGAGGCCTCCATGCAGCGCCGAGAGCCGATAGATCACGTTCTTTTACACGGTCCCCCGGGGTTGGGAAAAACAACCCTGGCCCACATTATCGCCAACGAGATGGGGGGCAATCTTACCGTTACCTCCGGTCCGGCCCTCGATAAAGGTGGAGACCTGATCGGACTTTTGACCCACCTTGAAAGCGGCGATATCCTGTTTATCGATGAAATCCATCGAACCCCCAAAGCCGTGGAGGAATTTCTTTACCCTGCCATGGAGGACTTTGCCATTGATTTTGTGTTTGATAAAGGGGTGCATGCCCGAAGTCATCGCTTTCAATTGAAGCGCTTTGCGCTGGTGGGGGCCACCACCCGGGTCGGCCTTCTATCGGCGCCTTTGCGGGATCGCTTTGGCATTTTCAGAAGTCTGGATTTTTACGCTGAAACGGACCTGGTGACAATTACCCGGCGTTCGGCCGCATTGCTCGGGGTTACCCTTGGTGAAGAGGGTGCCCTGACACTTGCCCAGCGGTCGCGGGGAACCCCCCGAATAGTTAACCGGCTTCTTAAACGGGTCAGAGATTACAGCCAGGTCAGAGCAGACGGGATCATTACCAAGGATACGGTTTCTGCCGCCCTGGAACTAGAAGGTGTCGATGAAAGAGGTTTGACCGAACTGGATCGACGGTATTTAAAAACGGTTATTGAATTTTACCATGGCGGCCCGGCGGGAATTGAAGCCATTGCGGCCACCCTCCAGGAAGAATCCGATACCCTGGTGGATATCGTCGAACCCTACTTGTTGAAAATAGGATTTATAACCAGAACTTCTTCCGGCAGAAAAGCATCCGAGGCCGCTTTCAGGCATCTGGGGTACAAAGTTCAGGCCAAGATGTTTTCATAAAGGCTTAAGCGTGTATTGCCTTTAGGAAATCACTGAATAATTGGCGTTTATTTTCGTTAATCTTCAGGGAGTGACTGGTGCTGATTTAATTTAACCTTTTTCGGCGGTAGTTTTAGGTCATGTTTTGGAGATGAAATCTGACTTGTTATGTCGGTTATCACCTTACTAACGGATTTCGGTACAGACGATGAGTATGTGGGATTGATGAAAGGGGTCATATTGTCCATCAATCCCTCGGCCACCATCGTAGATCTAACCCACCAAATCGACAGTCAGGATATCGTTCAGGCGGCCTTTGCGATTCACTCTGGATATCATTATTTCCCGGAAGGAACGGTGCACCTGATTGTCGTTGACCCCGGCGTCGGCACCGAACGTGGTTTGCTGGCTCTAAAACTGAAGAATCACTTTTTCATTGCCCCGGATAACGGCGTGCTCACACTTTTATTGAATGAAAAAGAAATCTCTTCGCTGGTTCTCATTTCCAATTCGAGCTTTTTCAGGGCCGCTGTCAGTCGGACATTCCACGGACGGGATATCCTGGCGCCGGTCGGTGCCCACGTCGCCAATGGCCTTGACATAAATGAACTGGGTCCTGATATAGACGTGCAGAATGTCGTTTGTCTTGAAAACCTTGGTGCCCGACGTATAGAAAATGGCGAGATCAGGGGCCAAATAGTGGCCATTGATCATTTCGGAAATTTAATTACCAATATTGATTCCGAACTGCTGACCGAATATTTGCATGCCGGGCCGGAGAAAAAGATTCAGATAAAAATCCGATCCATTACAATCAACGGCTTATCTGAAACTTATGGCGGCGTCCGGTCAAACACCCCTTTGGCCCTTATCGGGAGCCGTGGGTATCTCGAGATTGCCATCAACGAAGGCAACGCCGCTCAATTTTTAAAGGCCAAAAAGAAAGATCGTGTGCGGGTTCTTGTTTAACATTTGTAAAACAACGATATACAGGATATCCTGATAAAGAGTGATGCAATATATGAAAAAAAAATCAAATCAAACCGATCGACACCGACGCTGGACCATTTTGTTCATCGGGGATCACGGTAGAACCATAACGCTAAAGCGCTTTAAAGGTATGGTATTATTAGCGTTTTTAGTGTTAGTGGTTTCGATCGGCATTTCTGCCGGCTTTTTTATATGGAACCAAAAGATCATCATGGAAAAGCACGATCTTCAAGTTGATTTGAAAAAATTAAATAATCGTATAGATACCCTGCGCCATGATAAAGACATCCTGATGACCCGGCTGGTGTTGGCTGAATCAAGAGTGCCGGAAAGTTTAGGCGGCAAGTCGGAGAAAACATCCGGAAATAAAGTTTCGGATCAGAAAAAAAGCGATTCCGCCAAGGAGGATACAACCAAACAGCTTGCATCAAAACAAGTGGCGTCTCCGGCGCCAAAGCAAATCGAACCGAAACCAAACAGCACGCCAATCGATTCGGGGTTAAGTGTTGCCATCGAAAATTTTCAAATTTCCAATCGGTCCGGCGACAACAGGTTAAAAGTCCAGTTCAAAATTAAAAACACCAGCCCGAATTCCCGGCGAGTCTCCGGTCACGCAATTGTGGTCTTAAAAGGGGAGCAGACCAATTGGCTGCCCATACCCTGGATGCCATTGGTGGACGGACGTCCGAGAGGCAAACAACGCGGCCATTCTTTTGGCATAAACTATTTTAAAACCATGAGGCTTTCGACGCGATC
>JAIVWA010000105.1:0-9601 GCA_049190255.1 Gammaproteobacteria bacterium
GGTGGCATGAAAAACAAGGGTATTGCGTGGTAATTCAAATGACTAATGACTAATGAATAATGACGAATGGTGGAAGTCGCTTCGCTCCGTCATTTAAAATTTTAAAATCAGAAGAATTCCTTAAATAGTTCCGCCGGAGGCGGATCAATCGAAAATAGTCAATTTAGGGGTAAATCTAAACAAGTTTTACTGAGGCACCAAACAGTTTTTAAGTAAATCTAAGTCAACAAAGGACAAAAAACCATGCCGGAAGGAAAACTTTGCAATACAAAAAACGTTGACACCAAAGAACAGCTGCAGGCGCTTTTGGCGGACAAAAGCGGCAAGCAGTATTACGAAGAAATGAACGACCTGGAGGTGGATCGCAAAAAATTGTGGGGTACGATCCAAAAAACCTTCAAATCACGGCTGAAAACCTGGCTTGAAATCTGTTCCCACTGCGGCTTGTGTGCCGAAAGCTGCTTTTACTATATTGCCAATAATAAAGATCCCAAACAGGTGCCTTCGTATAAAATTCAAGCCACCCTCGGTCAGATCATCAAGCGCAAAGGGGATGTGGACAACGAATTTTTACAAATGTGCATGGATACGGCCTATGCCAAATGCACCTGCTGCACGCGTTGCGGCCTTTACTGTCCTTTCGGTATCGATACCGGAATTATGTTCAGTTATCTGCGCGGATTGCTGTTCGGCCAGGGGTTCGTGCCCTGGGAAATGAAGATCGGCTCGGGCATGCACCGGATTTACAGGGCCCAGATGGACATTACCACTGAAGACTGGGTGGACACCTGTGAATGGATGGCCGAAGAATATGAAGATGACTGGCCGGGGTTGACCATCCCGGTGGATAAGGAAAATGCCGACATTATGTATACCGTCAATGCCAGGGAGCCCAAGCATTATCCCGAAGATATTGCCGAGGCCGCCATACTGTTTCATGTGGCCGGTGAAAATTGGACGGTTCCCAGTGAAGGCTGGGAAGAAACCAGCCTGGCCATGTTCGGTGGCGATTGGGAAGCCTGTAAGATGCAGGTCGAATCGGTGTATGCTGCCATGGAGCGGTTAAAGGCCAAATCAATGGTGGTGACCGAATGCGGGCATGCCTACCGGGCAACGGTTATCGAGGGGCCGTACTGGGCCGGGCTCGAATCCGGCAAAACGCCCATTGAAAGTTTCCATTATGTGGAATGGCTGGCCGAAGCACTGCGCACCGGTAAATTGAAAATCGATCCTGCCAAAAAGATCAAGGAACCGGTAACCTACCAGGATTCCTGCAATTATGTCCGCAATGCCGGTCTGGCCGATATCGGCCAGGAGATCATGAGCTATATCGCCGAGGATTTCAGGCCCATGACGCCCAACCGGGAGCATAACTTCTGTTGCGGCGGCGGTGGGGGATTAAATGGAATCGGGCGTTATCGGCAGCAGCGCAATGTCGGTTTGAAAGTTAAACGGGACCAGATCCTGGCCACAGGCGCCAAACTCGTTATCTCACCCTGCCACAATTGCTGGGATGCCATCCGAGACCTGGAAGAGGTTTATAAAATCGGAATCCGGTGGTCTTTCTTAAAACCGCTGCTGATCAATATGATTGTAGTGCCGGAGCATTTGAAGCCCAAGGAAGAGGAGGAGGTCGCGTAAGTATTCCGATCCGGTTTCAAGAATACAGTTCAAACGCCTAACTATCATAAACCGGAAAAAACAAATCACAAATCACAAATCACAAATAATATCCAATGACCAAAAATCCAAATCCCAAACAAAGGATATGATAGTGCCCACACCCACTGCCGAGTCTATCGATTCGGCAGTGCTGTCACAAATTTGCTTATCCAGGGCTCAGTGCTGCCCTCGGCTCCCGACGAGCTCGGGCCGAATGGAGCAAGCAAATATGCTGATTTAATGCTTATGAATTCGTTACCGTATTTGCGCATTGGTGCAGTTAGTTTCGGTCATTGAATTTTGGAATTTGGAATTTATTTGGAATTTGGTGCTTGTTTTTTGTTTTTTTGCTATTTATCATTGAGTTATCCTAACGCTTAGAAGTGGATTCAAAACCCATCTAAGATCCAATGGCTGCATTGCCATGGTTTTCAAAACCCCTTGACACTTTTCATGCTGATTGGTAAATAATCCCTTTTATACAAAATGAACACCGGGTCCAGGGAGAGTTGGTAGATGGCTGATTTTAAATACCAGGATATGTTCCCTTTAACAGAGGATACCACTGAATATCGCCTGTTGACGGAAGACCATGTCTCTACCGCGGCATTCGATGGTGCCGAGGTTTTGAAGGTATCCGCGCAAGGCCTGACGGTTTTGGCAGAACAGGCCTTTAAGGACATTTCTCATCTGCTGCGACCTTCTCATCTGAAGTTACTTGCGGCCATCCTGGATGATCCGGAAAGTTCCGCCAACGATCGTTATGTGGCCCTTGAATTGCTAAAAAATGCCGTCATTGCTGCCGAAGGTATTTTCCCGATGTGCCAGGACACCGGCACGGCCATCATTATGGGTAAAAAAGGGCAGCGGGTCTGGACCGACGGCCTGGATGAAGCAGCGCTCTCAAAAGGCGTTTTTAACGCTTACACCCGGGGCAATCTGCGGTATTCCCAGAATGCGCCCCTGAACCTGTACGAGGAAAAGAATACCGGCAGCAATTTGCCGGCCCAGATTGAACTTTACGCCACCGGGGGCGACGCCTACCGGTTTTTGTTTATCGCCAAAGGCGGAGGCTCTGCCAATAAGACTTATTTGTACCAGGAAACCAGGGCTGTTTTGACCCCTGGAAGCCTTACGGCGTTTATGAAAGAAAAGATGAAATCGTTAGGGACGGCGGCCTGTCCGCCCTATCATCTGGCGTTTGTAATCGGCGGAACCTCTGCTGAATTCAACCTGAAAACCGTAAAACTGGCAACCGCCAAATACCTGGATGATCTGCCTACCCGGGGCAGTGAATCCGGCCATGCGTTTCGTGATCTGCAGCTTGAAGATGAACTCCTTCAGATATCACGAGAACTGGGAATTGGTGCTCAATTCGGCGGAAAATATTTTTGCCTGGACACCCGTGTGATTCGTCTGCCACGCCATGGTGCATCCTGCCCCATTGGCCTGGGGGTCAGCTGTAGTGCCGATCGTAATATAAAAGCCAAAATTACAGCGGATGGAATTTTTTTAGAAAAGCTTGAAACCGATCCGGCGCGATATTTGCCGGACGTACAAATCCCGGCTGATTCCGCGGTGCCTGTGGATTTAAACCGACCAATGGATGAAATACGGCAGCAGCTGAGTCAATATCCGGTGGCCACCCCGCTTTTGCTGTCCGGAAAAATTGTGGTTGCCCGAGATATTGCCCATGCCAAAATAAAGGAAAGTCTCGACAGCGGACACACCTTACCGGATTATCTCAAAAACCATATCATTTACTATGCCGGTCCGGCCAAAACCCCGGCCGGCTATCCGTCAGGTTCTTTCGGTCCCACAACCGCCGGGCGAATGGATCCTTATGTGCCCGTCTTCCAGGCCCGTGGCGGTTCGTTGATTATGCTGGCCAAAGGGAATCGGTCAAAACTGGTGACCAATTCCTGTAGGACTTATGGCGGTTTTTATCTGGGTTCCATCGGCGGTCCGGCTGCCCGGCTCGGCAAGGAATGCATCACCCATGTTGAACTGATCGAGTATCCGGAGCTGGGTATGGAGGCTATTTATATGATCACCGTCAAAGATTTTCCGGCCTTTATCATCGTGGATGACAAGGGCCATGATTTTTTTGAAAATTTGTTATAGCGGTTGTTAATAAAACGGTCTGTTGTTTGAACGTTTTTTTTACAACCACTTATACCAACCTTACCTATTTCGGAATTTATTTTTTTTAAATAGCGGTATAAATTAACCTATAAGGAGCATTTTTATGGCAACAAAATTTAAAACTATGGATGGAAACACCGCAGCGGCGCATGTTGGTTATGCCATGAGTGATCTGTGTACCCTCTATCCGATTACCCCTTCTTCATCCATGGGGGAGATTGCGGATGAGTGGGCAGCCGAGGGACGTAAAAACATATTTGGACAGACACTGACGGTACGCCAGCTTCAATCGGAGGCAGGGGCCGCCGCCGCTGTTCACGGTTCCCTGGCCGCCGGCGCCTTGACGTCCACCTTCACAGCGTCCCAGGGTTTGCTGCTGATGATCCCCAATATGTATAAAATGTCCGGAGAGCTTCTTCCCGGCGTGCTGCATGTCTCGGCCCGGGCAATCGCCGCCCATGCGTTGTCTATTTTCGGCGATCATCAAGATGTTATGGCAGTGCGACAGACGGGATTTGGCCAGCTGGCGGCATCCTCTGTGCAGGAAGTCATGGACATTGCTCTGGTGGCCCATCTGTCAGCCATTAAATCCAGCATTCCCTTTATCAGTTTTTTTGACGGATTTCGTACATCTCATGAAATTCAGAAGATTGCCGTCACCGATTATGAGGACATGGCCAAACTGGTAGACTGGGACGCCGTCGCCAAATTCCGCGCCCGGGGGGCAAATCCGGAAAGACCTGAGCTGCGGGGAACGGCGCAGAACCCGGATATCTATTTCCAGGGCCGGGAAGCCGCCAACCCCTATTATCTCAAGGTGCCGGGTATCGTCGACGAGTACATGAAAAAGGTGGGTGATCTGACGGGGCGCAGCTACCGGCTCTTTGACTATGTGGGAGATCCGCAAGCCGAGAACATCGTCATAGCCATGGGGTCCTCCTGTGAAACTATTGATGAGGTCATTAATTACCTCAGGGGCCAGGGCGAAAAGGTGGGATTGGTCAAAGTTCGCCTGTATCGACCGTTTTCAGCCCAACACCTTTTTGAAGCGATTCCCCCCACAGCCAAAACCATCACGGTGCTTGATCGCACCAAAGAACCGGGTGCGCCGGGTGAGCCGCTTTACCTGGATGTGTGTACGGCCTATATGGAAAAAGGTCAACCCCCGCATCCGCAGCTGCTTAACGGACGGTATGGGCTGGGCTCCAAAGAGTTCAATCCGGCCATGACCGTGGCGGTCTTCGACAACATGAAAGCCGACAGCCCGAAAAATCATTTCACGGTGGGAATAATCGACGACCTGACCGACACCTCGCTGGCCGTCGGCGAGAGCCTTGATGTAACGCCTGAAGGCACCGTACAGTGCAAGTTCTGGGGACTCGGTGCCGATGGAACGGTCGGGGCCAATAAGAGCGCGATTAAAATTATCGGCGACAACACCGACATGTATGCCCAGGCCTATTTTGCCTATGATTCCAAAAAATCCGGCGGCATTACCATCTCCCATCTCAGATTCGGTAACAAGCCGATCCAGAGCACGTATCTGATCGACACCGCCGACTATATTGCCTGTCACAAGGAAAACTATGTGGAAGTCTACGACCTTCTGGAAGGCATCAAGGACGGCGGGATCTTTGTCCTCAATTCGGTCTGGACAAAGGAAGAGATGGAAGAAAAGATCCCGGCCGCCATGCGCCGTACCATTGCCCGCAAGAAGCTTAAATTCTACAACATCGATGCGGTCAAAATCGCCGGCGAAGTGGGTCTGGGCGGGCGGATTAACATGATCATGCAGACGGCCTTCTTCCAGCTGGCCAATGTGCTTCCGGTGGACGAGGCGCTGGGGTACTTAAAAGATCAAATCCAGCAATTGTTCGCCAAAAAGAGCCAGAAGATTGTGGACATGAACTTTGCCGCGGTGGATAAGACCCTTGAAAATCTGATTGAAATTGACTATCCCCAATCCTGGGCCGAAGCAACCGAACAGCCAAAGACCGGCAAAGAGGAACCGGATTTCGTTAAAAACGTCATGCGCCCCATGCTGGCGCAACAGGGCGATAAGCTGCCGGTCTCCGCTTTTACCCCGGACGGCATCTTCCCGGTGGCCACCACCAAGTATGAAAAACGCGGTATTGCCATCACTGTGCCGGAATGGATCATGGAAAACTGTATTCAGTGCAACCAGTGTGCCATGGTATGTCCCCATGCCACCATTCGTCCCGTGCTGCTGACCGAGGAAGAATTGCAAAATGCCCCCGAGGGCCTGGAAGCCAAAAAGGCGGTCGGCAAGGACCTGAAAGAATACCTCTTTCGTATTCAGGTTGACACGCTTGACTGTTACGGGTGCGGCAACTGTGCCGATATTTGCCCGTCCAAAAAGAAAGCCCTGGTCATGAAACCGCTTGAAACCCAGACGCCTCTGCAGGTGCCGCTGTGGGAATTTGTCGAGGATTTGCCGGTGCGAGACAATATCGTCAGCCGCACCACGGTCAAGGGCAGCCAGTTCTGCCAGCCGTTGCTGGAGTTTTCCGGCGCCTGTGCCGGTTGCGGGGAGACACCCTATGCCAAACTGATCACCCAGCTTTTCGGTGAGCGTATGCTCATCGGGAATGCCACGGGATGCACTTCTATCTGGGGCGGTTCGGCACCGGCCATTCCCTACTGTGTCAACAAAGACGGATTCGGCCCCACCTGGGGCAACTCGCTGTTTGAGGATCCGGCCGAATTCACTTACGGCATGCTGCTGGGTGTATTCCAGCAGCGCAACAAACTGGCCGACTTGATGCGTGAAGCCGTAGGAACGGATGTGTCCCCGGAAATCAAGGACGCTATGTCCGGCTGGCTGGATAACATGAAAGATCCCGAAGGTTCCCGTAAATACGGCGATCAGTTAAAAGCGCTATTACCTGATCAGAAGGACAACGCCCTGCTGGCCAAAATTGCCGGCAAGTCCAAACTGTTCACCAAAAAGTCTTTCTGGATTTTTGCCGGCGACGGGGCCGCCTATGACATCGGGTACGGCGGGGTCGATCACGTGCTGGCCACCGGCGAGGACATCAACATGTTCATCTTCGACACCGAGGTTTATTCCAACACCGGCGGTCAGTCTTCAAAAGCAACGCCGACCGGTTCGGTGGCCCGCTTCGCGGCTTCCGGAAAGAAGACTCCCAAAAAGGACATGGGCCGCATTTCGATGAGCTACGGCTATATTTACGTGGCCAGTGTCTCCATGGGTGCCAGTAAACAACAACTCATGAAAGCGCTGCTCGAAGCCGAAAGCTATGACGGACCTTCATTGATCATTGGTTATTCTCCCTGTATCAACCAGGGCATTATGGCCGGCATGGGCAAAGCCCAGGAGGAAGCCAAACTGGCCGTAGATTCCGGCTACTGGCCCCTGTACCGCTATGATCCGAGGCTGAAGAACGAGGGCAAGAATCCCTTTATTCTGGATTCCAAGAAACCGGACGGAAGCCTGAAGAAATTTATGGACGGCGAGATTCGCTATGCCTCATTGAAGCGGACCTACCCGGAGGAAGCCAAAAGACTGCATGCTTTGCTTATCGAGCAGTTTAACCAAAGATATGAAGAACTGGCCCTGATGGCGGATCCAACGCTGGTCTGCAAGACCGAGGAAGCCGGCCAATCGGAGGAAACCAGCGAGTAATTTCTTTACATTTAATTCATTAGCAAGAGAGGTCGTTCGGGTAACCGAATGGCCTTTCTATTAGGCGACAGAAGTTTTCGATTGCGGATTTGGGATTTCGGATTGTGGATTGATACAACTTGTTCTTTCCAGATAACCGGAATATTTAAAATCGATTTATTTCCTTTTAATCAATCCGAAATCTGAAATCCGAAATCCCAAATCGAATCAATCCGAAATCCGAAATCTTTGACTATTGATTTCGGAAACACTATCTTATTAAAATATTCAACCGGATACCTCGGAAAAATTATTTCGGACCATAGCCTGATAATGCGGAAAACTGCGTACATCTTTCTTTTTTTCATATTTGCAGCACCATCGCTGTCATTCGGAGAACAGCCGCTGGAAGCGCTGCGGCAGGGCGTCGATAAGGGTATCCGTATCCTGGAAGATCCCAGATATGATGATATCTCTCAAAAGCAAGACCAGCAGCAGAAACTCTGGGAAGCCACCCTTCAAATTTTTGATTTCAGAGAGTTCTCCCGGCGGGTGTTGGCTTCGCACTGGAAAAAATTCAGCCCTCAGCAGCGCAACGAATTCAGCCAAACATTTGGCGTATTCCTGGGCAAGTTTTATTTACGCAGATTGCAAGCGAGATACAATGGAGAAAAAATTTATTATGTTGACCAGAAGTACATCAGCAAATCGAGGGCGCTGGTTGAGATTAAGGTCCTGTGGAAAAATGTGGAAGTTCCGGTCAAACTGCGCATGAAAAAAAAACACGGCACCTGGAAGGTATATGATCTCTCCGTTCTGGGTATCAGTGCCGTGGGCAATTACCGGGCTCAATTTCACTGGATGTTGCAAAATAAAACGCCTGACCAGGTAATAGAGACAATAAAAGAAAAAATACGCAATATTGAAAAGGATATTTGACCCTAAGAAAATCACTTGCGTTCATAAAAAATGTTTGTATATTGGAATTTGATATTTACCTGCCCTGTTAAATCGTCCCGTAGGAATTTGCGATATGGGTCGACAATAGGATCTTCATAACATAAACGGTCACGACATTAATTGAATTATTTAACAGGGTAAATGTTTTGGTGCTTGAAAATTGGGATTTAAACGACTTCCTTTTAAAGGTTTGAAGGGAGTGAGGCTTGAAATATTCACCACGGAAGGACACGGAAAATCACGGGAAAAGAAATATAAGTAAAAGTAATTTTTAGATTTCCGCCGGAGGCAGTTTAATATCTCTGTGTAACTCTGTGAAAAATCTGTGGTTAAAAAAATAAAAATAAGAATCCATTTAGAAAATGACTATCTTTAGAATCAACCTGTGCTTTGTAAATGGTATGCCTTACGCCACCCTGAAGTGAGGGCTTATCCAGCCATGGTTAATAGAACATTTGATACCTATCTCCAGACATTTTTTCAAAGACGGTTTCTAATTCTGCTGGTTTTGATTATGTCTCTGCTTGTCCTGGCGCCCTTCCTGGATGACTTTATCGAGACCAGAATTCTGATGGACGCCTTTTTAACTGCCATCTTTTTCGCCATAATATTCGCGGTCAAATCAAAACGCTCCCATGTAATCATTGCCTCATTTTTAGCGCTGCCGTTGGTCATTTCTACCTGGTCGTCCTATTTTGTTGAATTAACGTCAATCAGTTTGCTAACGAGGATTTTCGGCGCTCTGTTTTTCGGTTATGCCGTTATTAATATCCTGCGTATCGTTGTCCAATCAGAAGAAGTCACCAAAGAGACAATTTATGCCGCCATCGTTGCCTATATGCTCATGGCCCTGATGTGGGCCTTTCTCTATATGATTTTGGAATTGCTGGTACCCGGGTCTTTTTCTTTCCCGGAGAGGGACTTCAGAGCTGAGACAATGCGTTTTAAATATTTCAGTTTCGTCACCATCACCACCCTGGGATACGGTGATATCGCACCCTTAACAAACAAAGCCAGTTCCCTGGTGATGCTGGAAGCACTTTTCGGCCAGATTTACCTGGTGGTGCTGGTTGCCTGGCTGGTGGGGATGCATGTTTCCCGCAGATCAAGATGAATAAGAGACGAGTTGCGGGTTGCGAGTTACGGGTTGCGGGTTGCGGGTTACGGGTTGCGGGTTGCGGGTTACGG
>JAIVWA010000105.1:9611-10547 GCA_049190255.1 Gammaproteobacteria bacterium
TTTGTGATTTGGGATTTCGGATTGGGAAAAGATGGACTGATTCGATTTCGGATTTGTGATTTGGGATTTCGGATTGGAAAGAGATGGACTGATTCGATTTTGGATTTGTGATTTGGGATTTCGGATTTTTGGAAGGATGAATTCTGATTTTTAATAATGTGGTTAATGTCTTGTCCTGGAAATAATTTACATATCATTTGAAAAAAATACCATAACAAAATAATAGTAAGTTTTACTGGATAGAGAGGTCAAATCATGCAAAAAACTTTTATTCTTATCCTGATGATCGTATTTTTTACGCCCTTGGTTTCATTTGGCGATGAATGTGTCGAGGGAGACTGTGTCAATGGCAAGGGGACCATGGTTTATTCCACCGGTCATAAATATACCGGCGGATTTAAAGACGGTGTCCGGCACGGAGAGGGGATTCTATTGATGCCCGGCGGTCGCAAAATAGTCGGTGTCTGGGTGGACAACTCGATTCGCGAAGGGACATATACGCAGCCCGATGGGACGATTTATGAGGGGCAATGGGAATTTCGCGAAAGAAACGGCCAGGGCACTTTAACCTTCCCGGATGGCAGAAAATATGTCGGGGAGTTTAAAAGCGGCCCGCGGCACGGCAAAGGAAGGATGACCTGGCCCGACGGCCGGCTGTACGTCGGTGATTTCAAATACGGTGAAAGAACCGGCCAGGGTACCATGACCTACCCCGACGGCAAGAAGTACACCGGCGACTTTGAGGGCGGCGAAAGAAACGGCCGGGGCACCCTGGTTTATCCCGACGGCCGGACGCTGGAGGGGGAGTTTAAGAACGGGGAGTTTGTGAAGTAGAGATTTTGGATTGGGGATTTCGGATTTCGGATTTAAAAACACGAACTCAACGGTATAAGGTCTAAGGTGTGAGGTAAAAGCTGAAGGCGCAAGGCGTAAGGT
>JAIVWA010000106.1:0-10512 GCA_049190255.1 Gammaproteobacteria bacterium
TCTTTAACATTCGTAGGATTGCATGAAAATTGGACATGGGTCTAATTCAGGCATTAAGGGATTGAGGAATTTAGGAATTGAAGGATTTAGGAATTAAGGGATTCCTATATTAAGCCCATTCCTAATTGATCGTTATATGTTATTGGTTAATAAAAGGGGAATCTGTCCCAGAAATCCTTTTCGGTGTCCTGCCACTTGTCTCCAAAGGTGCGTTCACAATAACCGGCCAGCCGGTTCATCCAGTTGTCCCAGGTGCTTTTGCCTTTTTGCTTGGCTTCCAGGATTTCATTTAAAAACGAGGTGATGTTTACCATTTGCTCTTTCGGTAAAAAATAAGCGGCACCTTCCCGGTAAGACTTGGCGATGTTTTCGGGCGTAAGCGCATGGGCGGTCAGCATAACGGCGGTCATGTTTTTGTTGCTTGCGATCTCCAACAAATCATAGCCGGAAACCCCCATGATATCTAAAATGACCAGATCGAACTGCCCCTGTTCGATACACTCTTTGGCCGTCTCAAAACTGGAAGCCTTTACAACGTCGCACACAGACAGCAGTTCCTCGAGAGTTTCCAGGACATCCGGCTCATCATCCACGATTAGGATTTTCTTACCATCCAATAAGTTGTTTTTTTCCATAATACAGACCTCGTAAAATAGTTGAATAGTTGACTGGTTGAATGGTTGATTAGGTAAATTATAGTCATAATTTCAGAATGTTACGATTGTTGAAACATGAAGTGTCCAATTTTTTTATTCGAGTTTTGTAAATTACAATTAGGACACAATCCTGGTAAACAGTGGTCGCGTCTTACCATCTTTTAAATTGACCAGACCCTCCTCACAGATCCTTAAATAGGGAATGGCGGCCCCGGTCAGGGTAATCAGGGTTAACAACGGGTCCGGGTGACGCACACCAAGATTCGCTGCGGCTTTTCTAATTTCCTGCAATCGTCGGGCGATGTCTTCAATCGGCAAATCCGACATGATGCCGAAAACGGGTAAGTGCAATTCGGCCAGAATATTCCCCTTTTCGCAGACCACCGCACCACCCTGAAGCGCATGGATACGGTTGACCGCCCCGGCCATATCGGCATCATTGGCTCCGACAACAATGATATCGGTTGTGTCCCAGGCCGCGCTGCAGGCCATGGCTCCTGTTTTCAGCCCGAATCCCTTGATCAGGCCGCTGAAAATCTTACCGGGGTTATGGGTACGATCAATGGCAGCTACCTTGACCACATCTTGATTCACATCCGGTCTGAGCTGCCCGTCGGTTACCGGCCAGCGCACTTCTGATTCGGCGGTTACCAGATCGGTTACCATATTGATAAGGCGAACCTTTACCGGGGACTGGCTTTCATTGGCGGGGATGACGAAATCCCTGGATTTTATGTCCTCCAATAGTTTAATGCTATTGAGGCTCTCCATTGAGTATTCGTGCTTGCGCGGAGTGGTCAACAATTCGCCTCCCCGGGCAATCACCTTGCCGTTGCTGACCACCACCCGGGCTTTAATGGTATGAACATCCGGGATGATAACCATGTCGGCAAACCGCCCGGGGGCGATGCCTCCGATGAAGGCATCCAGGGAGAAGTGTTCGGCCACATTCAAGGTGGCCATTTGAATGGCCGCTACCGGATCAAAACCGCAATCAATGGCTTTCTGCAGCACAAACTCCAGGTAACCTTTTTCGATGAGATCTTCCGGATCCACCCCATCGGTTGACAGAATCAGGCGCCGCAGATCGATGCCGGTGTCCTTAATTTTGGATATTTCCTCCAGATCCCGGCGGATGCTGCCTTCGCGGACCATGATATGCAGACCCAGCCGCAAACGTTCCAGAACCTGCTCGGCATTGATGGGCTCATGACAGGATGAAATTCCACAGCCGACATAGGCTGCCAGCTTTTTATCACCGGCACCGGCCGAATGCCCTTCCAGGGTTTTGTTGGCCGTCAGTGTTTGCTCAAACAACGGCAGTATTCTATCGGGCTCTTGCAGCACTGCCTGCCAGTAGGACTCTCCCAGGCCAAGAACATCGTCTCGGGCCAACAATTTTTCCAGGGTCTCAGGTGGTATGCCCCGGGCGGCCTGACTGGTTGAAATCATTACCGGGGCAGTCCCGAACATTTTAATCGGCTGATCCTGGAGTGATTCCAGGAAGTCGACCACGCCGTCGTAACCGCTAACCGGGTAGACCTCAAATGTTTCGGTAACAATCGTGGTGGTACCACCCGGCAGAACATGTTTGAGAAATTCATAGGCCGTGTACAACCAGGCAATGTGGGTGTGTCCTTCAATCAAACCCGGTATAACTGTTTGGCCCCTGGCATCGATCACCTCTGTTTGCGGTCCGATGCTTTCCCGGGCGTTTTGGCCCACGTAGGCAATCCATTTTCCTTTGACGCTGATGGTACGGTCTTTTAAAATTTCTCCGGTATAAACATTGACCACATCGGCGTTTACAATGACCAGATCGGCTTTTTCCTCACCCAGCGAAACTTTCATTAATTCATGGGTTTCCGCGGGAGTTTTAGGTCGTAAAATTCCGGTCTTTGTCATTTTTGTGTTATTCCCTTCCTTTAATAAATGCTTTGTATGCCTAAAAATGAAAGATGAATGGATTCGTTTTTATATAAAGCAAAATTAGACAGGATTAACAGGATCTTGTGGATATTCACGTTTTCCTCAGGCAAGCGTGAAATTATCCTGTTCATCCTGTAGATCCTGTCAGAAAAAAGATATTTAAAAGGAATCCAATCCTTAATAATATTCGCTTCAACTCAATAAACTCAATAAACCCAATAAACTCAATCAACTCATTAACAAATAAATATCTCCACCGGTACTTTGCTGATCAGTTGCGCACCGGTTTCCGTTACCAGGAATACACTTTCCACGCCGGCGGCGAATTCGTTTTCGTAGACCAGTTTAGGCTCCAGGGCAAACGTCATCCCCGGCTCCAATGGATTGTTTTTATTTTTAGCCATAATATAGGGCTCGATCAGTTCCAGGCCGATGCCGTGGCCGATAAAAGAAACCTTGTGGCCCGGTGGGCCCAGATACGGTTTTTCATACCCCAGGGATTTCGCCAATTGAAGCGAGTGTTCAAACAGTTCTCCCACGGTTATTCCCGGTTTGGCTTTTTCAATGACACTGTTGTGAATTTCGATGGCAGCCTGACTGGCTTCCATGGCGCGCTGCGGCATGGAACCGATGGCTAACATGCGGGTTTCGTCCATGTGATAGCCGTTTAATACCGAGCCCAGGTCAACCATAATCGGTTCATCCGCACAAAGCATTTTGTTTCCGGCCCCCACAGGGAATGCCGCCGAGGTCCCGGCGCCGCTGGCCGGCGAATCCAGCAACCCTACCATACCGCCGCTTTTACCACTCAGAACATGCCAGGGGTAGCCTTCGGTCTGATAATGCCTTACACGAAGGCTGGCACCATGGCCCAGTTTTCGGGCATAGGTCTCAAACATGCCGGCAAATTCCATTTCTGTCAGACCCGTTTGAATATTGGCACGCATATATTCAAAGGTTTTGCGGGTCATTTCCGCCGTATTTTCCAGCTGCGCAATTTCCCAGGCCGACTTGATCCTCCTTAGTTTCAAGATGAGGGGCGAGCCGTCCACGGTTTTGCTGTCGGGAAAAAGACCCTGGTAAAAGTTAAAATCGTTAACCGGTATAACGTCCAGTTCAAACCCGATGGTATCCGGGCGCCGGCCGAAATAATCAATGATCAGTCCGGGAATTTCCTTGATGGAATCTATTTTTATAATGCTGTCGACCGATGACTCCTCTTCAGCTCTGGGCAGGTACTGTTTGATAAACAACAACGGGGCACCATCCGACGGAATGTACATAAAGCCATTTTGGGCGGTTCCGGAAAAATAAAAAAGATCAACACGCTGGACGATAAAAAGACCGTCAATGTTATGCTGTTGGAGTTCCCGCTGAATGTTCAGGGTTCGTGACTCAATTTCAGATGCAGGCACTTTAAAGTAATTTTTGGTTTCCATTTTTACAATTATTCCTTATCCGAACATCACCCTCGGGCTCAGATCTGTATTTATACCCGATTTCAGGGAACTCGCATAAGATTTGAGCCTTCTTGTATATTCCAGTAACTACATTTAGGGCCGCTTGAGGTTTGTCCTGGGCTATATAATCATGGATATCTTTAAGCCATTTCTCGGATTCCTTCGTCCACCTTATCTTTACCATGTGCGGATACGGTGCTCCATTTCTTCATTGGTGATCGTTCGAGCTTTCCTTGAGTCTTCCAACCCACGTTCAACCATACGCTCAAAGGCTAGTTCTCGCATTATTTCTTCATATGAAGAATCATCGGGTTGCGCCTGAATAACTTCTGCCATTTTTTGCTTTGCTGTTTCCATAGGTTTTCTCCTACAGGTATGTGATTTAGAATTAAGATATCAGTATCATCGGAATTTGTAAATATGTTGGTATTCGGATACAGATCCTTTGATCGGACTGGCACGGGTAGGGCGGCTTTCCTTATTAAAAAGTCTCTACAATTTAATAACAATCCCACCGTTTATAAAGATAAAACCAGCCGCAAGCCGTCATCGATGCGCTTCATGGTACCGGCCGGCAGGCTTCCGATACAATTAGCAAGGAAGTATCTGTCGATGGTGATAAGCTGTGATACGTTGACAACGCAATTTTTGGGAAGTCCTGTTATTTTTTTAGAAAGCATGACATTGCCGGGGGAATCTGCCAATCTTATGTTGGTCGTTAACACCACCGCAATTATGGTATTGATACGGCTTTTATTGAAATCATTTGATTGGATGATAACCAGGGGTCTTTTATAGCCGGGTCCCGAACCGGCCGGTTCCTGGAGTTCTGCCCACCAGATTTCGCCTCGGTGTATCACCACTCTTCCTTTGCTAAAGATTTCAGTTGCATCATATTGATTGCCGAATCTATATCGGACGTTTCTTTGGCGTAGATCTTATCTAAAGCCCTGGTTACGGCATCGTTTTTGTGGGTACTGATATAAATCGAAACGGCTTTGGAATAAAGCTCACTTCGAGACATTCCGAGTCTTTTGGCAAGCTGGTCTGCAGAATGATAAATTTCATCCGGTATTGAGATTGCAGTTTTCATAGTCTATTAGTATAACAATTGTTATACCCCTGTCAACCGGAATTCAATATGATCTTCCATATTGTGTTGCGGTTGGTTCCGACAAAAAAAGTGTCCAACCATCTATTCTTGACTTGTTGCCAGTTGCGGGTTAATTGAACCGGGATCGTTTGGCGGGGGCAGGGCCTATTTTCTGCGGCATCCCTTATTTCCACTCAACGAATCAACCAATCAGCGATTTTCGTGATAAGGCAAGCAGAACATGCAGTCTCTAAAAAAGCGATGGAACAGCGATGGCGGTTACCGGGAAGTGCTCGTCATCGCGATTCCTTTGATATTGAGCACCGCCACCTGGTCGGTGCAGCATTTTGTGGATCGCATGTTTCTGACATGGTATTCGCCGGAGACCATTGCGGCGGCTATGCCGGCGGGTATGCTCAATTTTACCCTCATCAGTATCTTCATGGGTACGGCAGGCTATGTCAGCACCTTTGTGGCCCAATACTATGGTGCCGGGCGCTATCATCGCATCGGCCCGGCCCTCTGGCAAGGGCTATATATATCACTGTTTGGCGGGCTTGTACTGCTGTGCGTCATTCCTCTGGCAGAGCCGGCGTTCAGGCTGATCGGCCACAGTCCTCAGATTCAGAAACACGAGGTCGTCTATTTTCAGATCCTGTGCCTGGGCGGTGGTGCCTACATCGGGTCCTATGCACTTTCCGCATTTTTCAGCGGTCGGGGGAAAACCTGGCCGGTAATGTGGGTAAACGCCGTGACTACGGTGATAAATCTTATCCTGGATTACGCCCTGATCTTCGGTCACTGGGGGTTTCCCGAGCTGGGAATCAGAGGCGCTGCCATAGCCACGGTGGTGGCCGGCGTGTTTTCATTTTTGGCTTTTGCCACCCTGTTGATCACCGGCGGTAACGACCGCGTCTATAACACCATCAGGGGATGGCGTCTGGAAAGTGCCCTTTTTGTCCGGCTTTTACGTTTTGGGTTCCCTTCCGGGATGCAGTTTTTTCTGGAAATTGCAGGCTTTACAGGGTTCGTTCTCGTTGTGGGTCGTCTGGGAACCGCCAGTCTGGCAGCCACCAATATTGCCTTCAACATCAACACCCTGGCCTTCATGCCCATGATCGGATGCGGCATTGCGATTTCTGTGCTTGTCGGCCAGTATCTGGGTGCGCAAAAACCTGACGTCGCCCAATCAGCAGTGTATTCAGGGTTTCATCTGACCTTTATTTACATGGCCAGTATGGCGGCTGCCTATGTCCTGCTGCCGGATGTATTCGTAGCCCCCTTTGCGGCCCAGGCCGACCCCAAGGGATTTTCAGAGATATATGCAAACAGTGTTGTTCTTCTTCGTTTCGTAGCCATTTACTGTGTATTTGACACCATGAACATTATTTTTTGCTCGGCCATCAAAGGGGCGGGTGATACGCGCTATGTAATGATCATGACCGTCATCCTATCCGTATTTGTATTAATCATTCCGGTATATCTGGTCGTAGAGGTTTTAGAATACGGCCTGATGGTTGCCTGGGTTTTTGCAACAGTTTACGTCATTTTGCTCGGAGTAACATTTTATGTCCGTTTTCTGGGCGGCAAATGGAAAGCGATGCGGGTGATCGAGCTGGAACCGCAGGTCCCCAAGATAAGACCGACGAAACTGGGACGGGTTGCGAAGTTATAGAAGTGGGACACGGATATTTGAAGTCGGATTTCGGAATGCGGAATTCGGAATTAAAAGCGATTAAGGAATAGTTGCGAAACCTTGACAATCCCATAATATGGGTGTACATTTCAAGTGTACATAAATTGTTTTGAAAGGAATAATTATAATGCTCGAGGTCAATGTAAAAGAAGCCCGCAGTAAATTGAGCACTCTGCTGGACAGGGTAGAGCGCGGTGAGGAAATTATTATTAAACGTCGCGGTAAAAAAGTTGCCCTTTTAGTGTCTCCGGAAAGAAAGAATGCATTACCCAGTTTAAAGAATTTTCGTGCTTCAATATCAACTAAAGGGAAAGCCCTAAGCGAAACGGTGACTGATCTAAGACAGGAAGATCGCTATTGATGTATTATCTGGATACAAGTGTTCTGGCTGCGTATTATTGTCCCGAGCCTCTCAGTGAAAAGGTGGAAAAGCTAATTCTCAAAGCAATTCGTCCCTGCCTTTCTTCTTTGACGGAAGTTGAGCTTGCATCCGCCATTTCACGCAAAATCAGGGAAAAGAATCTGTCCCCGGAAGATGGCAATAAAATATTCAATCAGTTTCAGACCCACCTTAAAGAATCCCTTTTCAGGCTAATAACTGTCGAAGACAGGCATTATCAAACTGCGAAAAAATGGATCCTCCAATTTGCCGTCCCCCTCAAGACACTGGATGCCCTTCACCTTGCGATAGCTGCTGAAGGCGACTTCACGCTGTTGACTGCCGATAGACAGCTGGATATTTCTGCTAAATATTTCGGTATCAATGTCGTTACCCTTTTAAATTACGTGAAGTGAGAATGCCTTGGCCGTTAACGACATCACATTTGCCCCGTCCTGGTTTAATCCCAGCTCAACTCATTTATTCTTTTTCAGCGACAGCCAGGGTGTCTGAATCTGCGCCCTCAGGATCTGACTTGATGCCTTCTATTTCTATCCGGGCATAATGGTTGGGATTATGTGCCGCCTGTCTTTGCGGTACAGAGTAAAATCACTGTCCAATGTAAATATGCGGCTGTCTGGATGCAGTTCGCTCATTCTGATTAGACACGCATCGGCCAATGAAATGGGGACCGAACGATATTTCAAAAGCAGTTTTTTAACCGGTTGAATATGCTCATCCATATCCCTTTAAATGCTTGTTGTTATACGAAAGATCCGAGGGGCCTTCAACAGAGCCGATCAAATCCTTGGCCAGATCAAGACATGAATTGGGAGTAATCGCTTCACTTGATTTCACAATATGGTCAAGGGCAGCGCGGATTAAGGCAGATTTGCTTTCACGCCTCCTTGCCGCAACAGCGGTCAGTTTTAAGTCCAATTTGTCAGGAACTTTTACGGTCAGTGTTTTCATTTTCTCTCTCTAATTTCAATCCAATGTCATTAACTTAAAGATTGGCGTAATCTCTGTGGGAGCGGCTTTCCAGCCGCGATTAAGCGCTTACAGCTTTAGAGCGACTTCTTTTCTGCCTTACATTAATTCATTCCCAGGGATTGAATAGTCTTACGCCACTATTTTGCATATCTCCGGTGTTTCTTGTAACAACCGTCATATCATATAAAAGCCCGATGGATGCTATCAGACTGTCTATGACCGGCATTTTAACGCCGGCGATTTCAGATGAGGCCTGTATTTCTCCCCATTTTTGAGCAACTTTGAAATCAATTCCAATAATTCTTTTGTCAAATCTTTGAGTTAATTCGGAATCAAGCCAGATCTGAAGTTTTTTTCTTTTGCGCGAGTCCGGTAGCTTTGAAATTCCCTTTTGAATTTCACCAATGGTTAGTGAACTTAAGAACAGGCTTTCCTCCTGACAAGAGTGCAGCCATTTTATAACCTTCGGACTCGGTTTGGGCTTTATTAATTCTGATATTACGCAGGTATCCAGTAAATAGTTCAAAGATCAAGCTCCCTTCCGGTATCCTTATTCCGCGTTAAATCAAGATCAACGCCTTGCAAAGGTGATTTGCGGAAGAAATCAACGATGTTCTTTTTTGGCCGGGTTAATTTTTGATAATCTTTCACCGACATGATGACTGCAGTCTTTATGCCTCTTCGGGTTATCATTTGCGGCCCATTTTTAAGGGCTTTTTGAACAACTTCACTGAATCTGTTCTTTGCATCCTGTAGCTGCCAATGTTCCATCATTTGATTGTCCTTTTCATTTGAACTTTAATTGAACAAACTAGACAGGCTAGACAGTAATATTTCTATTTTGTTATGTCAAGATCAATTTAGTCTTAATAAAAAATAGAAGACCGGAACGTGCCAGTCGGGTGGTTCATTGTAGATCAGGTTGTCTTCCAGCAGGACCGCCCGGTGAAACCGGGCGATGGCCTGGTCATAGTCCCCATGCTTTGCGGCTATCTCACCTGCCAGTACCTCAGCGGCGATTTCCAGAATCGCTTTGGCCCCGTTTCTGGAAAACGTTACACGATAGCCGTCCATGGACTTATGGGCCGCAATTTTTCGCAGACTATCCAGTTCCAGGTTGGCTTCATCGAATTTCCCTGTGGCGGTCATGGCTATTCCGCGAGCGTAGTGCCATATACCCGTCCAAAAAGGGCTGTCTTGCGGCGGTCGGGACTCACTGAGAATGAATTCCCATTCCCCGAAACGTGTGTAAGCAAAGAGCGGCGCTACCAGGAACTGATGCAGAAGAGGCACCTCGCGCCAGGCACCTTCCGGAATTCTGGACGCCGATTTGCGCGCGGCTTCGATTGCCATATGGCTGCGCCCCTCCATCGTGGCCGAATCCCACAGGAAGTGAATATTATGCGGGTAATAGGCCAGGGGATAAACACCCTGGGCCCGACACTGGGTGATGTAATCTTCGTCAGCAGCGATGGCATCCTGGTTGCTTCTGGATGCGTCTGCATAGCGGCCGATTCGGCGAAAAATATGCGAAGGCATATGCACGAGATGGCCGGCTCCGGGCGCCAAAGTCCATAGCCTTTCAGCCGCGGCTTCACCCAGCTGTGGCCGCGCCAATTCGACGGAGTGGATGTACAGGTGAATGGCCCCGGGATGATTCGGATTGCGTGCCAGAACAGATTCCAGTACGCTCAGAACTTCCACAGTTTCCGGGTAAGGCTGCATATCACGCGTCCAGTAATTCCAGGGCCGCAGATCCATAACCGCCTCAGCGTAAAGGGTGGCAATGTCGAGATCATCGGGGTAGCGCTCTCGCAGCTGGCGCATGGCCTCGGCATAGGCGAGATCCAGAGCGCTTCGGTCGGGTTTTTCCTCCCCGGAATAGCGATTGGCCAGCGCATCGATGTAAGCCTTCTCTTTTTCAGAGGCATTTTTGTTATGCCCTAGCGCTTTTTGAATCATTTCGTATGCCTGTGGTTCGGCTTCCGGCGGCATTGCCATGTTGATATTGGGTCCCAGCACCAGTGCCATTGCCCAGTAGGCCATGGCGCAGTTGGGATCGAGGCGCACTGCCTCTTGAAAAGACCGAGTGGCCTCAGCGTGGTTAAAACCATAAACCAGCATCATTCCCTGATTGATGAAAAGTTATGCTCGGGCTGAATTGGTTGTAACGGGGAATTTGTGATCTCCCAGGTTTTGCAGCCGGGGAGCAATCTGGCCCGGTACCGCAAAAAGGGGGGGGGCTGAATGTCAATGTCGATTTTGGTGCAGGTGCTTCAGAATGTGGCAAGATTTGCTTGACTTGA
>JAIVWA010000107.1:0-10431 GCA_049190255.1 Gammaproteobacteria bacterium
GGCTATTCAATTAAGCTCAAACTCAATCAACCCAATCAACCCAATCAACTTAATAAACCTAATAAACTTAATCAACTCAATCAACTTTTCACTACCATAACTGAAAAATATAGGTGAAGCTCGACTATGCCTGCTGGTTTATTTCATGAAAATTATCTTTCGGATGAACGCATTTTTCAGACCTGGTTTGTCAGGATCTGGTTAATCGCCTTTTTGCTGGTCATGGCGATGTTTCCGATTTTTGCTTCCAAGTATATGGTTTCGACCATGATCGAGGTGGGCATAGCCATCATTGCCTGTCACGGCTTGAATCTGTTAACCGGTTTTACGGGACAGATTTCGCTGGGACATGCCGCATTTTTGGGCGTAGGGGCCTATACCAGCTCGATTCTTGTCAACCACGGGGTACCCTTTAGCGTCTCCCTGGTTTGTGCCGGTGCCATGGCGGCCTTGGTCGGCATGATATTCGGTATACCCTCGCTCCGATTAAGGGGGCTGTATCTGGCCATGGCCACCATAGCGGCCCAGTTTATTATCGAGTTTACCATTCGACGCTGGGACAAGCTGACCGGAGGGGTTGACGGCATGTATGTGGATCCCGGAACCCTGGGGCCGTTTCATTTTGATGACCGCCTGCAATTGTATTATCTGACTTTTATTCTGGCGGTGGCGGTTACCATGGCGACCAAAAATATCGTTCGCTCCAGATCCGGGCGTGCCTTTGTGGCCATCCGCGACCGTCACCTGGCCGCGGAAGTCATCGGGGTAAACCTTTTTAAATACCGCCTGATGTCCTTTGCGGTAGCATCCTTTTTTGCGGGCATCGCGGGTGCTTTAATGGCGCAGTATCTCGAGGTAATTACCCACGAATCATTTACGATTCTTCAATCCATCGATTTTCTGGCCATGTGCATTATCGGCGGGTTGGGGCACATTCTGGGCGGTATTTTCGGTGTCGGGTTTTGGTTTATCCTCGAAAGGATTCTTGAAATCGTAACCACGACATTGAATACGGCCTATCCCGATCATATCACCTGGTTTGTTTCAATCAGGGAGATTGTTTTTGGTCTGGTAATTGTACTGTTTCTCATTTTTGAACCCGATGGTCTGGCGGCCCGCTGGCGGACGATGAGAGCTTACTGGAAGCTGTGGCCGTTTTCGTACTAGGGGTAGCAGCTGAGTGATTTGGCTATATGGTCACTGTTTGGTATTCATTGATGAATTCAAAGCCGAATTCAACGTGTGTTTAGTGTTTCGTGTTTGGATGAAAAATAATCTGCAGCACAGGCATAGCAGTCTGCTAAACACAAAACACCAAATACAAAACACTATTGCAAATTTCAACCAACAGAAAGGAGAACGTATCATGAAAAAATGGACTCTCTTAATTGCCTTTTTAACTGTCGCTGTGGCCCTGTCTTTCGGTCCTGTGCCGAACCATGCCGGTGCGGCCGATGTCATTAAATGGGGTGTTTTAATCGACCTTTCCGGTCCAACATCGGACTGGGGGAAAAATCAGGTCAAGGGCCAATTGGATGCGATGCGGTGGGTTAATGAGCGTGGCGGCATCAACGGCAAAGAATTGAAGCTGATCGTCATCGATGACGGCTACAAAGTTCCAAAGGGTGTGGCCGGATATAATCGTCTGGTTGACTCGGAAAAAGTGATGGGCCTTTATGTCCAATCAACCGGTACGACAATGACACTGGCTAAAAAAATCGTTAGAGATGGGGTGGTCACCATAGCTGCCTCTTTCATCGGCATTTTTCAGGATCCCGGGAAGTTCCCAAATAGCTTTTATGTGTCGCCCTCTTATAATGATATGGCCCGGATTGCGCTTAAATGGGTTCGGACAACCTGGAAGGATAACAGTCGTAATCCGAAGATTTGCTACCTATATCCTGACAATAAGTACGGCCGTGCCATATTGGGGACCAGTAAGGATTATGCCAAGAAAATCGGCGTTGAAGTTGGCCCGGACCAGGTGATCAACTGGCCCACCAAGGATGCTACGGTTCAGCTGACAAATATGACCCGCTATAATCCGGATTATGCTTACATTACATCTACGGCGATGAACGGGGCGGTTATTTTGAAAAACGCCAAAGCTCTCGGCATCAAAACCAAATTCATTTCCAATATTAGAAATTTTGAGGAATCCTTGATAACATTGAGTGGCGGCGCCGCTGAAGGAACTTACGGTGTGCATCCCATTGCCCCCTATGGTGCTTCGGTTCCCGGCATGAAAAAGGTCGTCGAGTCCCACGAGAAATGGCATCCGGGTGAAAAGGGCACCAATGTTTATGTAGAAGGCTGGGTGAACATTCTCTGCGTGGGGGAAGCGCTTAAAATGGCAGACAAAGCCGGCAATCTAACACCGGCTGGAATACGCGATGCCTTTGAGCAATTCCGAAATTTCAGCACGGGTGGACTGGCGCCGCCGCTGACCTTCACCAAAACAGACCATCGCGCCAGCATGGCCGCAAAGATATATGAGGTCAAAGGCGGCAAAATGGTCGATATCAGCGGCTGGATTGAGCTGCCGAAGGATATGGAGTATTTTGGTAAATAAAAAAGGTTCGTTGTTGGTGGTTCGTTGTCCGTTGATGAACATTGCTCAAATAAATTTAACCACGGACAACTGACCACTGACTTAACCTTTTAAGTGACTGTTGACACCAAAAAATGATTGAACTGAATTTACCCAGACGATTTAATGCTGCGGAATACTTTGTTGATCGCAATGTGGCCGAGGGCAGGGGGGATAAAACAGCCATCCTGTTTGAGGACCAGGTGGTGACCTATGACCAGTTGATGGAAAAGGTCAACCGGGTGGCCAATGTTCTTACTGAACTGGGGGTTGGCATGGAATCCCGGGTGATGCTCCTGTTGCGTGACACTCCGGAGATGCTCTATTCTTTTTACGGTGCCATTAAAGCGGGTGCGGTGGCTATTCCAACCAACATTTTAATGAAAGCACCGGATTTTCTTTATATGCTCAACGACAGCCGGTCCCCGGTTTTGATCGTTGATCCGGCCTTTTTACCGGAAATAGAGAAAATTCTCGATCAGGCTGTTTTTTTAAAAAAGGTTGTGGTCTGCGGTGATCAGGATCACCATCATCTTTCCTTCAATGAACTCCTTGAAAAGGCGGCCACCGACTTCAAGGCCGCCGCGACTACCTGCGATGATGCGGCCTTCTGGCTGTACAGCGGCCGCAATCCTGAAAAGCTGATGGGCGCCGTGCACCATCACAGCCACATGGTATATTGCTCAGAAGCCTATGCCAGGGGCATTCTGGATATGTCCGCCGATGACCGGGCCATGGGATCCTTTTTGTTTTTTGCTTACGGACTTGGCAACGGGGCCTATTTCCCGTTTGCGGTCGGCGCTACGACCATCCTCATCAGCCATGCGCCCAAGCCGGAATTATTTTATGAGGATCTTATAAAATACCGGCCGTCGATTTTTTTTACGGTTCCGACCCTGCTGGGAGCTCTGGCCGATTATAAGAAATCCTGTCGTCAGGACGGAGTAGATCTGCCGCCGGTAGAGGGCTTGAGAGCCTGTGTTTCATCCGCTGAGATTCTCTCTCCGGAGATTTACAAAAGATTTAAAAAAGAATTCGGTGTTGAAATCCTGGAAGGAACCGGTTCCACCGAGATATGCCATATATTCCTTTCCAATCGCTTTGGCGAGGTTCGTCCCGGAAGCACCGGCAAGCCTGTACCCGGATATCAGATGCGGCTGCTGGACGACGACGGCAACCCGGTCAGCCCCGGTCAGATCGGAAATCTCCAGGTCAGCGGCGGTTCCATTGCGTCGATCTACTGGAACCAGCGGGAGGAAACCCGGCGCAACATGCTGGGCCAATGGTTTGTCACCGGAGATCGCTATCTGGTCGATGAGGATGGATTTTTTTTCTTCCGTGGCCGCAGTGACGACATGCTGAGGGTCGGCGGCAAATGGCTGGCACCGCAGGAAGTCGAACATACATTAAACCAGCATGAGACCGTGGCCGAGAGTGCCGTGGTGGGCTACCAGGATAAGGATGATTTGATTAAACCTTACGCCTTTGTGGTCTTAAAACCCGACGTTTCACCATCGGACAAGCTGGAAGAGGAGATCAAGCAGTTCGTCAAAGATCGCATCGCAGCCTATAAATATCCGCGCTGGATCAAGTTTGCCGACAGTATTCCCAAAACCTCAGGAGGCAAAGTTCAGCGATTTGTGTTGCAGGAGAAGATCCAAAAGCAGTAGGTTTCAGGTGTCACGCGTCAGAGGAAAGAGGTCAGATGACAGATGTCAGCTGACAGATGTCAAAGAATGTGGAATGCGGAATGCGGAAAAAGAGATGGTTGAATGTCTGATTTTCATATTTTCCGCATTCCGCATTCCAACTTCCGCATTCCAATGTGCCTGACACCTGAAACCAACAACTACGAAAATGAGTCTATAAGTGGGGAAACTATCAACATCTCCGAAAGAAATTAACCATGTTGAACGTAAATAACATAGAGGTCATTTATGATGACGTCATCCTGGTCCTGAAGGGCCTTTCGCTGCAGGTTAAAGAGGGCCAGATCGTGGCGCTTTTAGGTGCCAACGGGGCGGGCAAGACCACTACCTTAAAGGCCATATCAGGCCTGTTGAAAGTCGAGGAAGGTGAGGTCACCGGTGGTTCTATAGAGTTTATGGGCCGGCGGATTAACGATCTGGACCCTGAAGAAATCGTCCGCCTGGGCATCTTTCAGGTGATGGAAGGACGCTGCGTCTTTGAAAACCTGACTGTCCACGAAAACCTGATTGCGGCCACCCGAACCCGCAAAAGTCGCAAAGTGATCCGGGAGCGTTACGACATGGTGTTCGAATATTTTCCGGCGCTCAAGCCCCTGCGCCACCGGTTGGCCGGATACCTGTCCGGTGGGGAGCAGCAAATGCTGGTGATCGGCCGGGCCTTGATGTCGCGAACCCAATTGATGATGCTGGATGAGCCTTCGCTTGGATTGAGCCCGATACTGGTTGCCGAGATCTTTAACATTTTAAAGCGACTGAACCGGGAGCAAAAGATTACCATGCTGCTGGTGGAGCAGAACGCCCATCTGGCCTTGTCAATTGCCGAGCACGGATACGTGATGGAAAACGGCAAGATCGTGCTGGATGATTCGGTCGACAAGTTGAAAGAAAACGAAGACATCAAAATGTTCTATCTGGGGTTGACGGAAATGGGAACCAAGCGCAGTTACAAGGATGCGAAGTTCTATAAGCGTCGCAAGCGGTGGCTTACATAAATTTTCGGAACTATAACCAATAATAAGGCCAATCCAGAGTTAGCTAAAGTCCAAGCGCCTAACGATCGAAATTAATCTAAAATCACAATCACATGGTGGATTAGCCTTTTTTTCGGTTATAGAACCTTTAATCTGGAAACAGCCCTTTTACGAAAAATTGCTATTCCCAGAACAAAAATTGAGTGTCTTTATTTACAAAAATAATAACTGATAGAGGGGAGTTGTTATGCCAAAGGTTGGAATTTTAGGTTGTGAAGCCACTACCCGGGATATGGACTGTGTGATGATTGGCTGTTTCGGCAATCTGCGGGGCAGACAGGGTATGTTTGAACGCTATACGGAAGACGATCCACCGGAGCTGGTCGGCATTATCAGTTGCGGCGGTTGTCCTACGGCCTTCGGAACAGACCGCATCTGGCAAAAAGTCAGGGCACTGAAGGAATATGGGATCGAGGCCCTGCATTTGACCTCCTGCCTGGTTCAGGTTTGCCCTTTTTTGAAGGAATTTACTGAAGCCATCCGAACGGAGTACCCCGATCTGCAAATTGTGGAAGGCACCCATCCGTTTCATGACATCGATGCCTTTAAAGCCGGTGTCAAGGAACTGACTACCCAGCGCGCGGTAACTCCTCAAAAAATGAATGACCTCGTTTTTAGACGCATTAAAATTCACGGGGAGGAAGACCTGAAAGAGGCGAACGAATAATTTAGGGATTCAGGGATTAAGCGATTAAGGGATATAGGAAATGACTCAATGCTTCTTAAGTGGCATCCAAAGCCTTTATTGTGGTTTTTCTTCCTTTTCATTGGTTGACGATGGTGGTTTGTCTTCATCTGCCATGGTTCTCGAAAAATAAAATACGATAGCAAAAAAGATTGCATATAGGGCCAGGCCTATTATTGCAAGTAAGCTACCATCAAATTCATAGTTGCTTCCTGCTGCTACAGGGATTTGATCCATTTTGCCTGCTATCGTGGCGATCTCTCTATCTGTCAGGCTATCGACTCGGGATAGCGCTTCCTCGTGACTGATTCCATATACCTGCATTTGAGCCATCACATCCGCCCTTCCGAGAAAGGCTTTTAGTCGCGCCCGGTCAGAAAGCTGTTCAGAATCCTGAGCAACGGCGTATTCGGTGGTTATCATAACGGCCCGCGCAGGGGATAGCGGAAAATTCAGTAAGAATATTGAAATTACCACGGTTATACCAATAAATTTTCTGTACCGAAATATCTTTTGCATATGTCCCCCCCTTTTTTATTCTATCATTGAAAACCTGGTCCTGTGGGCCAGGTCAGAGATGATCGGCTCTGCCAGTAACAGTTTCAAGGAGTGATGGAGTATTGGAGTACTGGAGTGATGGTTTATCGATCGTGAACTCTATGCCTCAGAGAATCTCGATGGCCTCTGTATAAAGTTACAGAAGATCGGTATTGGGTTTTAGTTTTTCCAATACTCCATTACTCCAACACTCCATAAGTATGTTGAGTAGAGCAGAGTCATGGAGATCCCCCTTCCAGGGGGCAAACCAAAGCCAGGTCCTTTGGGCCTGGATTCTTTACTTCTATGGCTGGTTTAGGATCATGCGGTTGCATGTCGGCCGGAAATTCTATTCGGATGATAGCGCCTGTGAGCGTCAGGGTGAACTTCTCAGACCGGCGGCCAGGTTGTTATTGATGTCAATCACAATTTTCAGTTTTTCCGGTGAGGGAAATGCCATGGTTTCAAAAATACGGCGGTCGATAAACGCGGCCAATCGAAGAATATCCAGGCGCAATTTCTTGGGCAGTTCATGATCTTCGCGCGACAGTTCACTTTGAAAGATACTCCAGATCCGCTGGTTGTACTTCAGCGCCTCCTCCAGTCTGTTGTTCCGATCCGGCGCTTCCCAGTTGTCCCGGCAATCTTTAAGCTTTAGGGCAGCTTTGGTGAGCACAGCCGCTTCGATTTCGCGGCCGGACTGGGTGGCTTTACTGACGCTCTCATATGCTCTCAGGGATTGGGCCTGTGTCGGCGTGTACATGTTTAAGAACCTCCTGTTCAAAATCGATTAATTCGCTGGCGAGTTTTAAGGCCCGGTAGCAATTACCTTTCAAGATATTGTCGTTAATCTGATCGATGTGTCCGTTTAACCTGGGGACTGCATCCAGTAATTCACGAACCAATTTCCAATAGGTGTGCTGGTGAGTGGCTATATTTTCTTCATCAATGTACATGAGCTGAATTAAGAAATAAATTCGACTGCAGGGTGATGTCGCATCCTTTTCGCTTAAAATATCTTTCTGGCGCAGAATCGGTACGTTGTTTTCGATGATCAAATCGGTGTTTTTGATGTTGCCATTGGTTATCACAGCACCACCGACGATCATTTTCTCATTCGGCTTTAATGTGATTTTTAGTGCCATTGTTTTCTTTCAAACCGGTGATCCGCACGTTAGCATATCTCCTGACGCATCAAAACACCGTGGATTTTTCTTAAAAAAAGATAGAGTTGATGGACATCTATGAGATCAAGAGATCAGGTATCTGGTTTGGAGGGGGGATCGCCCCCCCCTCCAAAAACCATTTTTGGTTTAGAACAATCTTAGAACGTTCTGCGCTGCTTGTGAGGCCAGATTTAATGAGGTTGTGCCCAGGGCCTGACGCGTTTGCAGCATCAGCATGTTGGCGCCTTCCTCATTCATGTCGGCTTCCGTCAACTTGGCGGCACCGTCACTCAGGGTGTTGATCATCTGGGCGGTGAAATCTTCGCGGGCCGTAATGATTGACAGGTTGTTGGACAGCTTTTTGGATTCAGTCCTCAAATTGCCCATCGCATCCTCGAGATTGTCGATTGAGGTCTGAATGGCTGCAGTATCAACTGTAGCCCCAACCCAGGCCGCACCCTTGTCACTGATTTCATCGGTTAGGCCCGTCGTAATATTGAAGTCAGCAGTGGAGTCACCGAAACCGGTCAGACTCAAGGTGGACTGGCTGGCGGTGGGAGCGAACTCAACCGTTAAGGAACCCCCTTGCAGCAGGTTGACGTCTTTGTATCCCGAATCCGCTGCCATCTCATTAATTTGAGTCAATACCACGCCATACTGAGTGGCAAAGGTTGTCGCATCAGAAACCGTAGCCGACATCGCTGACTGAGCCAGCGATTTGGCCTGGGCGATCAGGTTGTTGATTCCCTCGACGCCCACGTTGGCTGCTTTAACGGTCTGAATGGCCTCGGACATGCCGTCTTTACGACCGGCGAGGTCGGAAGCTCTTAACTGATGCTCCTGAGCGCTGAAAAAGTTAATTGGATCATCCAGAGCCGTATTAACCTTCCGTCCTGTAGCCAGGCGATGCATGGTGGTTTCCATGTCACGGGACGTCTTTTGCAAGCTGAATAGACTCGCCCGCATACCCGATGTTAAACTAATTGTACTTAATGCCATGATTTTTCTCCTTTTCTAGGTTTTTATTTTGGCTTTCTTGCCAATGGTTAAAAAAATTAATTTCATCCCTGTTTGCAGGGCAAGTAATTGGTCCGACGAATTTTATTTCGCCTCCTTTCCGGACCCGTATTTTGCTTTACACCCTCTTTATTGGCTCAATTTGGGGAAACTTTAGGATTTTCTACTTTTTTTTATTTTAAGTTTCTGAAATAGTTGATAAATAAACGGGGTGCGGGTTACGGGTTGCGGGTTACGGGTTACGGGGTACGGGTTGCGGGGTACGGGTTGCGGGTTGCGAGTTACGGGTTACGGCGGGTTGCGGGTTTGAGAACAGATTGTGGGTTCTATATTGTGGGAGCGGCTTTCAGCCGCGATGGTTTCATTTGAAAGTATTGGCCAGAAACTAATTCGAAGCTATGAACTCATAATGCGCATCACCTGACTCGATTCTCGCAATCTGAACCGCGTAACCCGCAACGGTTTGGTTTTATTATCCGACGTCTTTTTTCTAAATAATTATCTACAAACCGGAGAACGGGAAGGAGCAGTCATGGACATTGCGGCGATCGACCAGGTGCGGCTTAATTTCAATCCCCAGGGCCTTTTTATTCTCAATGTCGCCATTGGCTTAATGATGTTCGGTGTTGCGCTGGAGCTCAAACTGGACGACTTCAAACGCATCGTGGTGGCGCCCAAAGCCCCTTGCATCGGCCTGGTGGCGCAATTTATCCTCTTGCCGGCCTTTACGTTTTTGCTCACGTTGATTTTAAGGCCGCCGCCCTCCATTGCATTGGGAATGATGCTTGTGGCCGCCTGCCCCGGCGGGAATCTTTCCAACATAATTACCTATCTGGCCAAAGGCAACTGCGCTGTTTCCGTGAGCATGACAGCCGTCTCCACGGCCGCCGCGATTTTTATGACCCCGTTTAATCTGGCATTCTGGGGAAACCTTAATCCCCATACCGCCCAAATACTTAAAAAAGTAAGCCTCAGCCCTTTTGACGTTTTCGTTAATATCTTCATCATTCTCGGGATCCCGTTGATCCTGGGTTTAATTCTTTCCCGCATCTTTCCTTCCCTGGTTGATAGGCTTCGCAAGCCGTTCAAAATATTTTCCCTGATATTTTTCATTGGAATTGTTGCGGGGGCCTTAGGCGCCAATTGGAAAAATTTTATCAATTACGTTGGACTGGTTTTCTTCGGCGTTTTGATTCACAATGCTCTGGCACTCAATTTGGGTTACTGGGCCGGACAGCTTTTTCGATTGGACGAGCAGGACAAACGCGCGGTGTCCATCGAAGTCGGTATTCAGAATTCGGGTCTCGGCCTGGTGCTGGTGTTCAATTTTTTTGGCGGCATGGGCGGAATGGCCATCATTACGGCCTGGTGGGGAATCTGGCACATTATTGCCGGGCTTATCACCGCCTATATTTTTTCCCGGAGACCGCTTCCGGATGATAGAGGACAGAGTTTTGAATTCGGAATTCGGAATGCGGAATGCGGAAAGAAAAAAAGAAGATAGAGATATTTGAATTCGGAATGCGGAATTGGGAATTGGGATTTAGGATTGAAACGGCGAGGTAAGAAAACGGAATGTATCGCCAATGGTAGTTTTTGTTCATCGATTAATAATATCAGCTCTTTGAACCCGATAACCCCAATCAACTAAATCAACTCAATAAACTTTTCTTCATGAAAGAGGCATCGATTTTCA
>JAIVWA010000108.1:0-281 GCA_049190255.1 Gammaproteobacteria bacterium
CGACGTAGCCCGCTACGCCTCCGGTCTCAAAATTGCTCAAGCCTTACTCTGAACCAAAATCTACCATTTGTGGACGGACACTATCTAACGGCAAGGAGGGCGGTACAGGCAAGGTGGGTGGTTACAGAAAGAATTGAATAAAATTTGATATCAACCGGTTATGTGATGAGCTGACGCTGCAGGGAGGACAAAATGAAATCGAAAAAGCAGCCGGAGATGCTAAATGAACCGTGGAGCAGACAATAGACGGATATATTCTTCTCTTAAAAATTTGCGTAAGC
>JAIVWA010000108.1:291-10435 GCA_049190255.1 Gammaproteobacteria bacterium
ATGGGAGGAAAAGACCTTCGAAACCTAACACACAGCCAAATCCACATTCCGAAATCAGCAATTACCTGATTTGAGCATCCTGGTTATCATGCGGTACTCCTGATCGGTTCCGTCATAATCATAGGTTGCTTTTATGCCCGTCATGGGGATTATTTCAAGCCGGCCGTTGAAAAAGGATCCCAGGATATTCGCGGTTTCTTTGATACTCAAATCCTTTCTTAAAAAATACTTTGAATACACATTCGGGTATCCCAGGCCTCGGGTAATCTTGAATAGATTTAGTTGCACCTTGGGGTTCAGAGTTTTGCGAAGGTTGTAGGCCGTGTTGGCCGTATTAATATCAAACATATGCGGATTTGCAAAGATCAATGGGGAAAGCCGAAAACCCTGTCGGCCGTATCCGTCTTTTTTGCCGCCGAGCTTAATCGCAGAGTCATTGATAAGGCGCAAAGGCGGTCTGCCGAGCATATCCTTACCTTCATCAATAAGTATGGCCGGGAATATGAGAGCCGCCTCAACAAATTCGTTGGTCGTCAGGGGCGAGTCCGAGGCCACAAATAATGCATGTTTCTTTTCCTGGCAGGCCTTGCTGGCCGCGTAACCTTTGATCAAATTCCCTGCGATGGAGTTGTATTTAACTTTTCTGCGAACAATATTGAAACGGCGCATAACATCATCAGGTATTTTCGAGCTCTGGTTTACCAGGCAGCATGGTTTGTCAAATTGTTGAATAAAATCGCCCAGTCTTTGCTCGAGCAGCATCTGATGTCCGACGATCACGATTTCATCAATGAACTCGTTTGCAAAAAGTTTCTCAAGGGTATATTGAATCAGAGGTTTGCTAACTTGCCGGCCGTTTTCCACAGACGAAAATTCGCGCAATGGCTTGTAACCTGACTCTATAAATTTTTCTCCGTAATGTTCCGCCACAATACGGCTGTAACGTTTCACTTCCCGCTTGTTGTTATAACCGGCCATTACGATTGCGCTAACCATTTTTTCCCCATCTTTGCTTTATCTGGTGTATTTATCAGCCAATTCAAGGCGATTACCCTAATTGAGCGAAAATCGCTCAATTAGGTGCTAGTGTTTTAATTTTTGGCGACAAAATACACAAAAAACACTATGAATCGTTGAGCAGACCTCAATCTTTTAGTCCGCGCCGCTACTGAAGCAATACATCAATGGGCCCGAGACATCAAGAAAATGCGTAGGGGCACTCTCATCCTTATTTACTTATTTGGTATTTGGCTTTACGGCTCTATTTCTCTTAACCTGCTGTTATTTAATATTATTTCACCTATCTCATTAATTTTCATGCAAGATTCAGGTATTAAACCGCAGAGATAGTGTTACTCATTTCATCAACATTGAAGGTCACATCCAAAAATTGTTCGCAGACATAGATATTCGACCGGATATGTCCGGTGATTTTATCGGTTTTAATCGATCCGCCGACCAGGGCCAGCAGCGGAATCAGATTGTCTGCCAGATGGCGGTCGATCACCGCATGGGAATGCAGGATCTTCAGTAATTTTTGTGCCGCGCCAGCGCCCACCTTTTCAGCCCGCAGGCCTCTTTCACCCAATGCATCGGCTCCCATGAGCGCTTTGCCTTCCGGAGAGAGGGCCCAGAGGGTGATCACCGTTCCGGCCGAAGCGGTGTCCTGGTATTCGTTCTTGATATTTACGGGGTAACGTTTGCCGAGGATTTTAGCCGCCCCCTCGCTCTGGCGCTCGGCGACATGTGCTTTTTTTAACCGGCTGGAAGCCGAGGATACCCCTTTGATGGCAACAATTTCAGGCTTTGAGATCAGATGGATCTTGGCCGCCGCCTTTCGAATATCCCGAAGAAATCCGTTCCTGTTTTCAGGATCACCCAAGTGATAGTGGGGAACAATCGAAAGATCCACCAATCCCCTGCCTTTGGGGTAAAATCCGCGCTGCAGGCGGTCGATCTCGACGGATGCCAGTTGGCCAAAGAAGGGCAGAATGATGTTTGAAAAATAGTCAATCGGAATACTCCATCGGGTATCCGTACCGCCCTTGATGCTGAGTCTGACAGGAGCATCGGCAAACAGGCAGGGCAACAACACCGCCTGCAGCAGCAGGGTTATCGAACCGGCAGTACCGATATCAATGGAAAAGTTTCCGGGAGTAAGCCTGCCGGGAATAAATTCAATCGCAGTCGCACCCGGTTGCACACCTTTCACCTGTGCTTTGGCCAGCTTTTGGAGCGCATCGATACAGCTTAAATGCTGAGGCTTAAGACCGGGTTTGGGACGGTGGTGCCTGATCTTATCGACTTTAAAGGGCTTGGCAGTCAGTGTTGACAGCGCCAGTGCGGTTCTAACGATCTGACCACCGCCTTCCATGTAGGAACCGTCGATCGGTATCATTCAATCAACTAAATTCTGACCTCGCCCGAGACTTGGAACACCCGCATAAACTTCCGGTCAATATAGTTCTTCAGGGCAAACCCGGACGTTCCACTCCAAACCAGTGAATGCCACCGAACAACCGCGGTGCCGTCTCCCATATTCAGTGCCAGAAGAAAGGATTTCTGGGGCACGAATTCCTGCAGCGCGCCGTCATTTAAGGCACTTAAAAGATTATGCAGCAGAATCGGATTTTGCCGAACGGCATAAACGCCGACTTTGGCCAGTGGTTGCGGCTCAAAACTGATACAGTCGCCGCCGCCGAAAAGCTCCGGATAGGCGACAGACTGCAGAAACTTGTTGACCAGCATCCCGCCGTCCTGCCCGACAGGCAATCCCGATTCAATAAATAGCGGGGAAGGCTTAACGCCGACAGCCATGAACACGACATCACTCTCCAGGATGTCCCCATTGGACAATTCGGCCGCATGATCTTTGATGGCGGTTACTCGGGCACCTTCGATTACCGTAACCTGTCTTGAGGTCAATGACTTCAAAGCATGCTTGCGAACACTGCTCTTAAATTCTGCCAGCAGTCTTGTTCCGGCAACCAGGGTAATCCGGCAATGACCCGCAACATCTTTTGCCAGACGCTCCAGATTGCCCGCCACCTCAACACCGGTCGGACCGCCTCCGACGACGGTTATTCTTAATTTTTGATTTTTGAGATATTCGATGATTTTGCGGCGCGCAAACAAGAGTCCTTCAATCGGCTTGACCGTAAAAACCGATTCATCGGCAGGGGACGGTCCCACTGTCGGCACATAGCTGCCGGTGTTCAGGGAAAGCACATCATAGAAAATTTCACTGCCGGAGTGCAGTTCGATCCTCTTTTCTTGAGGGTGTAATTTGATTACAGTATCCTCGACGAAATCAGCACCTTTGTCCTCCGACATCTTCTTTACATTGAAACGGATCTCCTCGGGCCGGTATATCCCGGAGAGCATGCCGGGCCCCATACCGGAATAATAATGCAGGGCACCTGAACTGACCACGGTGACCTGATGACCAGATTTTTTAAATTCTTCCAGATTTTTTAAAACTGTTAAATGCGCATGACCGGCGCCAACGATGACCAGATGCTTTCCCATTTATCCCCCCTCAAATCTTCGGTTTCTATTAATTACTCTCCAAGGGCAGTATCCGCCCCGTTTGATTGCATGATAAGATTATCTATGGAGTATTGGAGTAATGGAGTATTGGATTTTTGAATTAGGGCAATACTGACATGAATTATCAGAGTTATTTAATGGATTGAAAGGTGTCACAATCATCAATCAGCGCGCCGTGGAAAGATATCGGATTCACAGGTATTTTTCTTTGCATCCGGCTATCAGAACCAATTAGTTCTACCCATGTAAAAGCCGACCTGCACTTTTCATTACTCCAGTACTCCAATACTCCATTACTCCTTAAACTTTATAACAGTTCCTACCGTTGACGTTTCTGGAGCCTTTATTCTTAAGCTAAAAAGTGATCACTTGTTCATCAGTTCTTCGATCTCCTCGACTTCCCTTGGAATACCCCCAGTCAGATCCAGCGGTTCATCTTTGGTGATTAATATATCGTTTTCTATCCGGATGCCGATGGCCTCATCTCTTATGTATATACCGGGTTCACAGGTAAATACCATTCCCGGTTCAAATTTTCGGTGCCGGTCCCCGTAATCATGAACATCTAAACCCAGGTGGTGGGAGGTCCCGTGGGGAAAATATTTTCTGTATAGCGGCTCATCATCAGATTGTTTTTTTACTTCGGCGGCCTTCAAAAGCCCGAGTCGGATCAGTTCCGATTCCATAATCTTACCAACTTTTCGGGTGTATTTCTCAATGGTGTTGCCCGGTTTCAGAAGCTTTATGGCGGCTTTTTGTACTTTTAAGACGGCATTATATACTTCTTTTTGCCGTTTGGAAAATTTGCCGTTTACCGGGACTGTGCGGGTAACATCGGCCGCATAGTTGGCGTATTCCGCCCCAAAGTCGATCAGCACCAATTCATTATCATGACACTGTTTATCGTTTTTGACATAATGCAGGGTGCACGAATCGATGCCTGAAGCAACAATGGTCTCAAATGCCGGTCCGCGTGAACGGTTTCTTAAAAACTCGTGGTAAATCTCCGCTTCGATTTCAAATTCCCACACCCCGGGTTTGATAAAACCCAGCAAGCGTCGAAAGGTTGTATCGGTAATGCGGCAGGCCTTTTTAATCAGATCCACCTCCGGCGCTGATTTAACGGCGCGCAGATGGTGCATAATCGGTGCCAGTCGCTGGTAATGATGCAAAGGAAAGCATTTTCGGCACCACTGGAGAAAACGCCCGTCTCTGGTTTCTACACTCGAGCCGGCCCGCAGATGTTCATTGGTGTTCAGATAGATGTTGTCGGATTCTAAAACCAGGGGCTTGAAGATATTATTAAATTCATGATTCCAGTAAACCGATTTTATTCCCGAAACAGCCGTGGCTTCATCCTTGCTGTATTTATGACCTTCCCACAGCGCGATCTTTTCGCTGGTTTCTTTCAAAAACAAGATTTCCCGGAACTTTTCTTCCTTTGCATCCGGGCAGATCACCAGTGTGCTCTCCTCTTGATCAATACCGCTCAGATAGAACAAATCGGTTTGCTGAATAAAACCATGAACCCCGTCCGCACTGGTAGGCATGATATCGTTTGAGTTGAAGACAGCGATAGACTTCTTTTCAAGATTTTTGACGAATCGCTTCCGGTTCCGGATGAACAGCCTTTTGTCAATCGGTAGATATCTCATATCTGAATTCTACTCCATCGGGTATTTTAGTGAATTCCAAACACCGGGACAATTATTCAAATATAGCGAATTTACAGGAATCGTCAAGGATGTAATTCTAGGGTAGGTTTTCCGCCGCAGGCGGATCAGGTGTCAGATGACAGATGACAGATGACAGAAGTCAGAAAACAGATGACAGAGATAGCTAATTGCGGATTAAAACGGTTGAGAGGTTATAAAGCAAACATCAGGTTCAGTGTTCAGATGTCAGAATTTCTTATTCCTGACACCTGAAACCTGACACCTGACACCTATTTATAACCTGAAACCGAATTCTTAAAAAAGTACCAGGGGATAAACCTTAATAACGGCATTAAATTTCCCTTTTTGCTCGGGTTTTCCGGTGCCGACGCCGTCTTTGCCCTCGATGATGGTTAGAATGGTATTTAAAGGATAACTGTAATTTAGTCCCTGATCCTTTACAAACACGCTGAAAAATTCATCGTTGGCCTCGACAAGCTTGGCCTCCTTGATTTCGGCTGAATTGTCGTAGTTGATCCCGATCGCCTGGCCTTCGTACTTTTTAAGCAGACCCAGCATTCTGGTGTTTGCTCCCATACTCTGAATGACCATGTTGGGGTTGTCCGCTTTTGGGGGACTGGATACAGCCGCCTCTTCCTTTATAGAGTTCTCAACACCGGCCTGGGCCGCCTTTTGTTTTTTCAAAGCCTGGGCTTTTACCATTGCCGCTTTTTTCCGTTTCAAGGCCTGGACTTTGGCCAGTTTAAGCTTTTGTTTCTTCAGGGCTCCGGCTCTGGCTAACGCAGCCTTTTGCTTCTTTAACAAGGCCGGGTCCAAGGCCACTTTTTGTTTCTTCTGCGATTCAGCCAATTCCTGGGTGGCCTTTTCAATTTTTAGGGCCTCAACCGATGCCTGGGCTTCGGTTTGCTTCTGGATCGCGTCGGCCTTGGCCTGAGCCTCTCCCGGCTCAGATGAATCGTCAGGCTTTGCTGCGGCCTCACCGGTTGCGGCAGCTGATTCGACGGGTTCCTCCGATACTTGATTTTGCACGGCCTCCCCGACACCTGCCGGCGAAGATTGGGTAACCGGTTGAACCTCATCGTCGGTTGTCAGAAAAATAGCCTCCGGCTCCCCGCCTTTGTTCTCGGCTTCAGCCGGGGTTGCGTCTTGCGCAAGATCGGCCTTTTCCCCAACTGCCGGTTCATCTGATTCCTTCAATGTTTCAGGTCTAAACTTTTGCTCTGATTCCGGCTCAGATGCTTCATCCTCGATGAATTCCAAAATTTCTGTCCCCAGCGTTTCGGACTCGGCAGAATCGTCTCCGCTGACTTCCAAAACCTGCGTCTCCGGTAAATCCACGAGCTTATCAGCCGCAGCTTTGGCAGATACTTTATCGACAAGGGGTATCGCTTCAGCTGACGGCTCGGCGGCTTTTGGTTGCAAATCCGCAGTACCGTCCTGAACGGATGATGGGTCGGGTTTCAATTCGGACGCCTGTATCTTGGTGGATGCTGTAACCGTGCTCGAAGTTTCTTCCACATCTTTCCCGCCTTCTTGCGCATCCAGTTCTGCTATGAGTTCCTCATCGGGGAGTTGAACGTCCATCTGATCATCGGCATCCGAAGGCAGATTTTCTGCTGCCGGCGTTGCTTCGGTGATGGGTTCATTTTTTTCCGGTTTGGTATCTTCCGGCTGAATGTGGCTTGAGGGCTCATTGTCTGACTTTGCTTTAGATGCTTCGGGTACGCCTGCTGACTCGTCGGTCAACTCTATCGGCGGCGAAGCATCTTCCGACGGCGGCACTGAAGATTGTGCAGCTGTCGCCGGTACTTTTTCATCAGGTTGGGAAGGCGATTCTTCCGATGAAATAACTGCACCGCAATATGGACAGGCTTTGGTTGTATCACTCACGGAATGGTCACACTTTGGGCAGTTTATAATATTTTTATCCATTTTCAATACTCCTTCTGGTCCAAGCTATCCCTTTTGGGTCTTCGCTACTATGCTGTCGCCACATAGGTGACTGCGGTATCCTTATTTCTTGAGGCGTCCTCCATCTCTGCGGAATGCTTGGCACCATAATTTTTTATTATAGCATTATATGGTGGATTTGTTAAGATCAGATAGATTGAGAGACTGATTAATATGATACCGTTTTATATTAAATTCAATATGTTAAATTGATTAATAGCTGTAGAATTGATCAATAAATTACCGTTGTTATTATGTCGATCAGCAGGTCGAGCCGGGCCGCGGCTATCACTACTATTTTAGTAAAAAGCGCTTAAGCTGTCAAATATTATTAATTATATGCAATAATATTAAATGGTTAAATAAAGGATCCTGGCCCGGAGGACCCGGTTTTCAATGTTAAAATAAAGTATTATCTTGGAATTGACATAAATCAGTGCGTTCGATAGCTTGCGCTGATAAAAGCCTAACCCGGATCCGCCGAAGGCGGAGAACCAAAAAGGATAAATTAATCACGAAAGGACGAAAACACGAAAAGGAGAGATCACAATGAATAAGGAAATGAAAATTAGCTTTCCGGGAGGGAAACGGGTTTTTTCAGACTATAATGGGTTTAGTGTAGAAACAGATCAGAGTAAAGAAGACGGCGGTGACAGCTCCGCCCCGACACCTTCAGAGCTTTTCTTTGCCTCCATTGGTACCTGTACCGCTCTTTACGCCTTGAGATTTTGTGAAAGTCGCAAGATCGATACCGCAAAATTAAAAATTAAAATTGAGCTTCAATCCGACCCAAAAACCTATATGGTCGAAAAAATTATCTTTAAAATAAACCTGCCACCGGAATTTCCCGAAAAATATGCCTCGGCCCTGATCAAGTCAATGAATTTGTGCTACGTAAAGAAGCATCTGGAACAGCCGCCGCAATTTGAGTTTGATATGAGTGCCGCCTCTGGCCGCGAGCGTCCAGTCTGATCGAAAAGGAAACTCTGTGGTTTCAAATAAGGGCGCTCTAAGCCGATCGAATCTGATACTTTTCGTACTCGTCCTCGTCCTCGTGCTCGTCCTCGGGAATCAGAATTTTATCGAGGACGAGGGACGAGGGCGACGACGAGGACGATTGGAGCACCTTTGATTTTGCGACATAGAAATGTAGTTTCAGATAAGCTAAGGGCTTCGCCCTAACTGGAATGCGGGAATATTGGTTATGTCAAATACGCCCGGTACGCATAGACCTCAGGAACCTACCACCCGTCTGGTAATTAACATCGGGGTGGCCGCTTTATGCCGGCTCATACTCAATACTTCCCGTCGATTTGTCTATCCTTTCGCACCGGTTCTTAGCAGGGGACTGGGCGTTCCACTGACGGCAATCACTTCGCTCATCGCGTTGAATTGGGCTGCCGGTGTCATGGCTGTTTTTATTGGACCGGTTACCGATCGCCTTGGATATCGCCCAATGATGATCGCCGGAATGACCATGCTGGCAGTGGGACTGCTGGTTTCCGGTTTTCTTCCAATTTACGCGGTCGTTCTGGTGGCACTGTTTCTGGCGGGCCTGGGAAAAAGCGTTTTTGACCCGGCCCTGCAAGCCTATATCAGTGAGCAGGTGCCATACCGGCATCGTGGATTGGCAATCGGATTTCTTGAGTATAGCTGGGCCGGCAGTGCCTTGCTGGGCATACCGGCCCTGGCGCTGGTCATAGATAAATTCGGCTGGCGATCCCCTTTCTTTTTGATGGGAGTCCTGGCCTTGCTGGGTATCGCTGCGCTGGGAGTTTTGATCCCCAAAGCAAAGAAAGCTCATGCCCTGCCGGATTCGAAAATCGACCTGAAGGCTGCCTGGCAGCGGGTGTTGCGGGAAAAAGCCGCCCGGGGAGCGCTGGCCTTCATCTTTTTGGTCAGCGCGGCCAATGACAATCTATTTGTGGTGTATGGGGCCTGGATGGAAAAGTCATTCGGCATGACGATCGTCGCACTGGGTCTTGGGACCAGCGCCATTGGCCTGGCTGAATTATTGGGTGAAACCATGACGGCCACCCTGGCGGATCGTATTGGATTAAAAAGATCGGTGATTGTCGGACTGGCTGTCTGCATTATCTTTTATGCTATACTGCCCTTTCTCGGGTTAACGACTACGATGGCCTTTGTGAATCTGTTTCTCATCTTCGTAACGTTTGAATTTATGATTGTCACCAGCGTATCCCTGGCAACCGAACTGTTGCCCGAGGCCCGTGCGACCATGATGGCAACTTATTTGGGAGCAGCCGGACTCGGCCGGGTGGCAGGCGCTTTAATCGGCGGACCGGTTTGGCTGATCGGGGGAATCTTGGCCACCAGCATGGTTTCAGCCTTTATCAGCGCTTTGGCCCTGGGAACCCTGATCTGGGGATTGCAGGGATGGCACGAAAAATAATAGAACCATAACCAATAATAAGGTAAACTGAGGGTTGCCTTTAGTCCAAGAGTATATCGATCATGGAGTGCTGGAGTGATGGAGTATTGGAGTGTTGTAAAAAGATGGCCGGCTTTTCAACCATTACTCCAGTACTCCAATACTCCAACACTCCGAAATTAATCTAAAATCACAATCCCATGGTGGATTCGCCTTCTTTTTGTTTATAGACCCGAAAATTAATAACTTATGCTCAAAAAAATCACCATAACCTTTCTTGGGTTGGTTTTGCTCATCAGTGTGGGCCTGGTCTGCTATGGCTGGTATCTTTCGGGCCATATCGAGCAACGATTTTCCGCCCGGCGCTGGAGTGTTCCGTCAAAGGTATTTTCCGATACGACCCTGCTCTATCCCGGCCAGCGAATTAACCCGAATCTTTTAAAAGACAAACTGGATGCCCTGGGCTATCGAAAAGTAAACCACCAACCGGTAAGAAACGGGGAGTTGCAGGTCACGCCGGGCGCTCTGACCATATTTCTGAACGACTTAAAAACACCCTGGAAAAATCGGCAGGGAT
>JAIVWA010000109.1:0-10409 GCA_049190255.1 Gammaproteobacteria bacterium
GGGGGCCAACTTCCGTCCCTGGCCCAACATGCTAAAAAACATTTCAAAAAACTGTTCGGCCGCTCCCTGCAGCTGCGCCAGGTATCGGCCGCCGGCTGCAATGCCTGTGAGGCCGATCTGAACGTGCTGGCCACACCGTTTTTCGATCTGGCCCGCTTCGGCATCAACTTTGTGGCGTCGCCGCGCCATGCCGACGGAATCGTCGTAACCGGCCCCGTTTCCAGGAATATGAAAACAGCCCTGCTGCAAACCTATGAGGCCACGCCGACCCCCAAAGTTGTGATCGCCGTGGGCAGCTGCGCGCTGTCCGGCGGCCCGTTCCGCGGCAGCCCAGAAATCACCGAGGACCTGGATAAATTATTGCCGGTGGATCTGTATATACCCGGCTGTCCGCCGCACCCGCTGACCAATCTGCATGCTTTGCTGACTTACTTCAAATAACGAGTAATAATAAGGTGTCGGGTGTCAGGTTTCAGCACAGCCGCTGGCCTGAAAAGAGGTCAGTTTAATCGAAAAAGAAACTAATGAACACCCGCCTGCCATGCATAGTACGATGGGTTCGTATAAACATGGACATGTAAACCAAATGGTTAAGTTGACCCAACACCGGTTTCAAGGCATTGCGGGCAGGTCGAACATCGAAACCGCCTCAGGCGGATCCAACATCGAATAAGGTATTCTGCTCGTCGTGAGCTTTTGTGTCGAACGGTCAATTTAATAAAAGACTGAACAAAGCGAATTTACCTCTCGAAACTTGATTACATCATTGATGCGGATCCGGGTTAGGATTACAAAACTACGGTTTGATGGAGCAAATCCTGGAATGGCAGAAAGAAAAGCGTTGTCTTGCTTATTTTAAGGGTTTTGCGCAAATCGAGGTTAATAATAAAGGCGTGCTCCGGCTTGTACATGTCAATGAAACTGCGTAAAGATTTTGGCACTTTATCCTGCTTGAGATGCTTATATTTAACCTCCACCGGAATAAGACTTTTGCCGACCTCGATCACAAAATCCACCTCGGCCTTATCCTTTGTTCGCCAGTAGTGTAACTTCGCAGCTTTAAATCCTAGTTTTTCTCTTAAAAGCAGAAATACAAAATTTTCAAAAACAAATCCCTTTTCCAGGGGGCTTTCAAGGTGTCCGAAAAGCCCCAGGGAAAAATTCCGGAAACCCAAATCCCCAAAATATGGCACAGGTGATTTACTGATTTCTTTTCTTACATTGCGTGCATAAGGTGTGATCAGCTCAACCAAAAATATCTTTTGTGCGTACCACAGGTATTTTTTAACGGTTGTAAAAGACACATTCAGGGTCGATGCCAGTTCAGAGTAATTCATCAACTGCCCGACCTGGCCGGCAAGTATCTTGATGAGGGCACTGAAGACATCCGGTTTGTCCAGTTTCAAAAGATAGGCAATATCCTTTTCCAGGATGCTACGGTAGATTTCATCGATAAGGCGAAGTTTTTCACGCTGTTCAGGCGCCATGATGATTCTGGGATAGCCGCCGAACTGCATGTATTCGGATAGCAGCTGAGGCACCCTGCCACCTTCTATTGCAAGGAAATCAGCAAGATTTGCTTCATACCGGTAGTCGGTCCGGTGGTTGACAAATTCCTCGAAGGTTACGGTGGATAGCTCAAACAATCGTTTGCGGCCGATCAGGGATTCTTGGATCTTTTGTTTCAGCTCCAGGCTGCCGGAACCTGATATGATAAATTTATAAGGCAGGTGGAGATCAAAAAGGCCTTTTAAAAACAGGCCCGCATCATCTTTGCGCTGAATTTCATCAATAAAAACAAAACCGCGCTTACGGCCTATTTCCAGCTCGATCTTGTTCAAAAGACCTGCCTGAGATTCAAGATGAGGTCTGTCCCACTCGATATCGAGATTCAAAAAAAGTGTCCGTTCACCACGATTGTCCAGATGTGCCTTGAGCAACTCCATCAAGGTCGTTTTGCCGGCCTGTCTTGGCCCGATGATCAGGCTGATCTCTTTTTGCGGAAGATGAGCAACCAGTTCGGGAAACAACTTTCGTTTAATCATACTTTAATAATAACCCGATTATTTATAAAGTCAATATGAATTAAACTATTATCCCTGCCATCCACCGCAAACTATATTTGTGAATTTGAACCATTTTTCCTGACACCTGCCTGCCCTCCGTAGCTTGAAAAGCGAAGGAGGGACACCTGACACCTTAATTAATCCGCCGGACCTTCGATTTAACAACTTACTTCAGTTTTCAAAGAACAATTTGCAACCCTAAACGTGCTATTTTCCAGGGCGGAGTAATTATGGTTGAATCACAATGGCCGGATACAGCCCTTGCAGTTCGCCTTCGGGATAGGGCTGAATTGTATTAAAAGAGATGTTCTGATTCTTTTGGGCGTGTCCCCTGTTTTTTTTGCCGTCAAAAAAGGCCCCGTTGGCCTCGAGAATGTGGTGAATGCGTTCGCGAAAGGCGGTGACAAAACCGGCGCCGCTGCCTTCAAAAGACATATTGCCTTTTATCAGGCCATCATCGATCCTGGAAAAGTCTTTAAGGGCCATGCTGTTGGCTTCAAGCTCTTGCGGGTTCGTAATCATACCCCAGACCAGGTGGCCGGGCGGTATGGTCAATGGTTTTTTAATATCGATGATGGTATGGGGCATAACGATGCTCTCTTTGCCTATGGTCAGGCGGCTACTGGCCCGTCCCCGCAAAAAGCTGTTGAATCCGACGAATATGTTCTTCCCCAGGTCGGCTTCGATAATTGTCGCCCCGTGGGCAGTCACATTGAAACCGTCCAGTCGAGAATTGATAATATAACAATGTTCCTGGGCATTGGCGCCTTTGCCAAGCCATGAATTTTGAAGGTAGGCGCGCTGGGAAATCAGGACATTCTCGCTGATGTGGGTTTTGGGTTTGATGACTGCATAGCGATCCAGGGACGTATTGGGGGGAACTGAAACCGGTGTCTCCAGGTTGACCACATCAAAAACGCGCTGGAAGGCTTCTTCACGATCTTCTACAAAATCAACGCACAAACCCTGCGGCGGCCTACCCGCAACGAAATTGATGTAACGATCCAATTGGTCAAGGGGGTGGTGGTATAGAAAATTAAACTCGCCGGGACTACGGACCCAGACGGTCCCGGGTCCAATATTAAGATGGCCGATCTCGCCGGCCTGGACGTATGAATAAGTTCCGATGACACAATCGCGCATGGTCGTCAGGTCAACGGTCGCACGGGGTCCAAGGAAACATCCATCCGAGGGAGAACCGTGAATATTGCCTTCATGGACCGAAACGGTATCCCTGATAAAGAATTTTTCCAGGGTTTCCGGGTCATGGGAAAAGTTATGAACCAGGGTTTTGATTAAAAAACTGTCTTCGATGTCAATGCCTTCATCTCTGGTGATCGGGATTTTAAACTTTTGATAATGAAATACATCACCCTGGTGTTTTAGTTCGTCGCCCCGGATATCACTTTTGTAAAGTATCGAATTTCTGGTACGGATTTTCCCCAAAAAATAACTGCCGGCCAGACTGGAATGTCTGAATACCAAATCAAGGGGATGGTTGGGGGTAATGCCGTAGAAGGCATAGAATTTGACCATCTGATTCAGTGGTACCAGATTTTTGATAAACGGGGTTATGTCGTAATCCAGTTCACGCAAGTTTATATTGATTCTCTGAATAATCCGGTCCAGGAGCTTTTTCAATTCTTTCATAATGCATCCTCCCTATAAATTAGGTTCTTCACATAAAAGGGTGCAAGTTATTTACCACGGGAGCCGAAGTTTATCGGTCATCCTTTAAATGCATTTTAGGCAATTTAGGCATTTCCCGGCTTGTCCGGGTTAGATTTCACATTCTTTCATGGTGTGGAATATCGCCGCGAAAGCGTCCGTCAGGCGCAATATCCCGAGAATTTCCTTTTCCCGGGTTACCAGCAGTGATATATGGCGCCCCATGACCAGCTGCATCACCGCCATTTCAAGGGAAGCTTCCTGTTCAATAAACTCGCCCTCGGAGGGGGTCTGCATGAAATCCTCCACCCTTAATTTGGATGCTTTGCTGCAGAGGTCTTTCAAGGGCGTTGCCTTCATTCGCCGCTGCTTGCGCAGTTTGTGGACAAAATTGGAACTGAAGCCGAATTGGCTGAGTTCGTTAATTTCGCCCGGGTCCTCATCTTTCGGTTCAAGGGCACGCAGTACATCCAATTGGCCCAGTTTGCCGATGACCCGCTTATCTTTATCCAGAATTAAGACACCGAGGTGCTTGTATTTGGTATGGTCGAACTCCTCCTGGGCTTTTTCCAGGGCCAGGACCGCATCAAACAGGGTCGACCCCTCCGGAACCGTTGCATATTCCGACAGCGGCACCATTAATTCCTTTACAAGATAATCACTCACAGAAAACCTCCAGAGAAAATATTTTTTGAGTCTAACTTATTAATATAAATAAAATAACTGAGAAACACAACCTATTTCAGAAAATATGAGATTCGCGTTTCGGTATTGACGTGACACGCATTTAGTCGACAATTAAATTTGGCAATTGATTATGGCAGGGATTCTGTGGTAAAAGCGGTCAAGTATATATTTATGAAAAAGGAGTACATCAATGAGCATCGCAAACGTATTGTTGGTAGACGATGAGATCGAATTTGTTGAAACATTCAGTGAACGTTTAGAATTGAGAGACCTTGCAATCTCAAAAGCGTTCAACGGAGAAGAGGCACTGCAGGTCCTTAAAGAAAATACGAATGTCGAAGTCGTTATTCTGGATGTGAAAATGCCGGGGATGGACGGAATTGAGACCCTGACGGAGATCAAAAAGAAATTTCCGCTGATGGAGGTCATCATGCTTTCGGGTCACGCGGATGTCGAATCCGCCATCGACGGTATGAAACAGGGCGCTTTTGATTACTTGATGAAGCCATGCGACATTGATCAGATGATCGCCAAAGTAACCGAAGCGGCCGCTAAAAAACGGCAGCATGAAGAAAAGATAATTCAGGCCCGCATCAAAGAGATCACCTCCCGGCATGCCTAAATCGGCCGGATCATGCCGTCAGATAATAATCGCGATGAGACCTGGAGTTCAAAACTCGGTGAAAGAAAATGGTTACAAAAGGTGAAACCCAACGATTCATAAGGATTTGTCTCCCGTCAAACACTGAATTGTTTTTGTGTTTTTGGCAACACGCCGCCCGAGGCGGTTCCAAAGTCGGAGAGTCTTTATGTTAGGCGGCCACGGCGGAAATATCTATGAGATGGCCCGGCGCCTTGGTTGTGCACCATCAGAAGTTATTGATATGAGCAGCAATATAAACCCCTTGGGTCCTCCGCCGGGTTTGGTAAATTATCTTGAAAAAAACATCGATACCATAACTAATTTACCGGAAGTTGATAGTAAAGAGATTACAAAAATTTTCGCCGAACGTTTCGATTTAAACCCTGAATGTATTCTTGCAGGAAACGGAACGACCCAGTTCATTTTCTTGACCCCGCGGGTCCTTGAAACAAAAGGGGCGCTTGTACTGGGGCCAACATACGCAGACTATGCCGATGCATGTCGGATGCACAATGTTCGGCTCGCCAGCGTCATGGCTAAAGAATCAGATAATTTTCGTCCGAATATTAGCCGGCTGATAAAAAGCATTGATAGCCAAGACACAGTTTTTATCTGCAATCCCAACAACCCCACCGGTTCATTGATACCCAAGGATGAGCTTGAATGGCTTTGCAGGTCCCACCCTGATACGAATTTTATCGTCGATGAATCATACCTGCCCTTTGTCAACCTCGGTGAAAAAGAGAGCATGATAAATTCAGGGCTCGCAAATGTGATCGTCCTGATTTCGATTTCAAAGATATTTAAAATTCCCGGTCTAAGAATTGGATTTGTCATTTCAGGCATCGAAACTATCAAAAAATTCAGACGATATATGCTGCCATGGAGTGTGAACAGCCTGGCTCAGGCTGCGGGTCGCTATCTGGCCGAGCAGTGGCCGGAAGTCAGTATGTTTATAAAAAAAACGAAAATGTTTTTTGAATGCCAACGAAAAGAATTCTATGAAAAATTCGAACATATTCCAGAAATAAGACTTTTTCCAAGCACCACTCCTTTTGTGGTGATCAAATTACCGGACTTTCTCTCAGCTGGTAGTGTCTGTTCCCAATTGGCCCGAGATAGGATACTTGTTAGAGACTGCACAAATTTTCAGGGACTTTCCAATCAATTCATCCGGATTTCTTTAAAAACCCGGCCAGAAAACCAAATGCTTGCTGAAAAGCTCATATCATTACTTAAAAGCTCAAAAACCCGAAGTCAAAGGGCAGATAAAAGGCAATCTGTTGGCGGCTGATGGAATTTTATTCTTTAGGGTAAACCCTACCGCCGCCTTTCGCTATTGATTCGGTATGATTTCTAAATGAGACGAATCTCTATATTTCTCTTGACACGTTAGGAGCATCAAATATATCTATACTGAATTTAGCGATATATCCCTCTTTACTTTAAGAAATGAACTGGTTCGTTTTGCTACCAAATTGACCGCAAAATTAATTCAACATGAACAATAAACAAAAGGAGGATGTGTTATGAAAAAACTAGGGTTATTTTTTGTTTGTGGATTGATATCTGTTATTTTTCTGGTCGGGGCCGCCGCGGCCAAGGAAAGGGTAATTATTTACACTTCATTGGAAAATGAAGAAGTTGTCGAATATCTTAAATTAGCTAAAAAAGAGTTGCCCGATTTAGACATCCAGGCTATCCGTCTGTCCACCGGGGAACTTGGTGCCCGGATGCTGGCAGAAAAAGACAACCCCCAGGCCGACTTAGTCTGGGGATGGGCCGTAACAAATATGTCGGAATTTATTCCCAAAGGTATGCTGGTACCCTATAAGCCAAAAGGCTGGGATATGATTCCGGCTAACTTTAAAGATCCCAAAGGATACTGGACGGCCATTGATTTATATGCCGCTGCTCTGATTCCGAATACGAAAGTTTTGGAGAAGAAAAATCTACCGATGCCAAAAGGTTGGAATGACCTCCTGAATCCGGTTTATAAGGACATGCTGATTATGCCCAACCCGGCAAGTTCCGGCACGGGATTTTTGCAGGTTGCCAGCCTGCTGGTCATGCTGGATCCGGATTATAAGAACAAGCCGGTAGAACAGAACAAGGCCTGGGATTTCCTCAAGAAACTGGACAAAAACATGGGCCAGTACATTAAAAGCGGTTCCAAGCCCGCCAAACTAACGGCTGCCGGTGAATACGCCATCGGTTGCTCTTTTGCTTTCGTATATTCCTCATTAAAAAAGAAAGGTTTTCCGGTTGCGCTGGTCATGCCTGAAGAGGGTGCCGGATTTGAACTAGAAGCCAATGCGCTGCTAAAAGGTGCCAAGCATGAGGCGGCCGCCAAGAAATTTTTAGACTGGGCCCTCAGTGAAAGCGCCATGAAAGAATATGCGAAATTTAAGCTTGGCGTAGCCTATCCGGGTATTCCCGGCCCCAAAGGGTTACCTGCTTTGGCTACCATTAAACTCGCACCGATGGACTTCCCCTGGCAATCTGAAAACCGGTCAAAAATTCTGGAAGTGTGGCAGGGTCATTTCCTGAAATAAAACTTATCTGAATAACCCCTTGACAAACTTCATAAATTCTCTAAAGAGGATTTATGAAGTTTTGTCTTTTGTAAGGAAATTTCCATGGAAACCGCATCCAAACAACTTGTTTTAGAAAACATAAGCAAACACTTTGGTTCTTTAGTTGCCGTCCAAAATGTTGATCTTGTGATTGAACCCGGTGAGTTTGTTTGTTTTTTGGGCCCCAGCGGATGTGGCAAAACCACCCTTTTGAGAATAATTACCGGATTTGAGCAACAGACAAACGGGGATCTTATCTATGATGGCAACGTTATCAATGATGTTATTCCGCAAAAAAGGGATTTTGGGATTGTTTTTCAGTCTTATGCCCTGTTTCCCAATATGACCGTACACCAGAATATCGCATTTGGCTTAAAAATGCGGAAAGTGCCCAAAAAGCTGAGTGATGAAAGGGTCAGTGAAATCCTCCAGCTTATGGGGTTGACGGATTGGGTGGGCCATTATCCCTCACAGCTAAGCGGCGGCCAGCAGCAAAGGGTCGCCCTGGGACGAGCACTTGCCATTAATCCGAAGGTACTGCTGCTGGATGAACCCTTAAGTGCACTGGACGCAAAAATCCGGCTACGCCTCAGAACCGTTATCAAAAAGTTGCAGGAAGAACTTGGAATTACGATGATTTATGTGACCCATGACCAGGAAGAAGCGCTGGCGCTGGCGGATCGGGTTGTTGTCATGCGAGATGGTGAGATCAGACAGATCGGTACGCCCTGGGAAATATATAAAGAACCCAAAACAAGTTTTATTGCGGAATTTGTCGGGACTTCCAATTTTTTCACCGGAAAGAAAAAGAATGGGAAAGTCCAATTCGGCCGGTTGGAACTAACGGTTTCAAACCTGGTTGATGTTGACAGCGAAACGGTTCATCTTGCCATTCGACCCGAAAATATTGAACTGGTGGATGAGACCCTATCCGCTGAAAACTATTTGCCTTCTAATGTTGTCGAGGTTGAAGCGGAGGTTATCAATTTTCTCGGCGCAATTGTAAGAATTACATTCATTCTTGAAGCAGAAGAAATGATCGTGGATATTTCGGAAAAAGAGTTTGAAAAAATGAATTTAAAAAGAAAGGATAAATTAAAGCTCTATTTTCCGCCGGATGCCTTCCATGTATATTCGGAGCTATTTAGAAAACTTATTTAATCCTAAGAAGATCGGTTCCAGGTTAAAATATGAATACCTCGTCACCTGCCGATGCCATAACAACTCAGTATCAAGTTTCAGCCACTCGGATGGAAATTGATAAATTCATGGTTCCCACCGTCACCATTTTTATCGGGCTGCTTCTTTTCTTTTTTATGCTGGTTCCGTTGGCGGCGATTCTTAAGCTTAGTTTTTTCAAAGGCGGCGAGTTCGCTCTGGCCAATTTTACGTTGGCTAATTTCCACAAATACTTCACCACCTCGTATACCTTAAATGCGCTCTGGCATAGCCTGTATGTTTCTTCTGCCACCACGATTATCGTAACGGTTATTATTTTCTTTTATGCTTATGCCATGACCCGCACAACGATGGCCGGAAAGCCCTTTTTCCGGAATGTCATCATGATGCCGCTGGTGGCGCCCTCCATTGTTCAAGCCCTGGCGCTGATTTATTTGTTCGGCCGGAATGGGCTGATTACCGCCCATCTTTTGAAGACCGACTGGAATATTTATGGCGCAACCGGAATTATTGTTTCCGAAGTTCTTTATTGTCTGCCCCACGCGTTTGTGATCTTATTTACGACCCTTTCGGCGGTTGATATCCGCCTGGATGAGGCCGCGGAAAGTTTAGGCGCAACGCCTTTTAAGGTGTTTACCCGCATAACGCTTCCGTCTGCAAAATACGGTATCTTCAGCGCCGCCGCGTTAACATTCAATCTGACCATAACCGATTTTGGCAATCCTGTCGTCATTGGTGCTAACTATAACGTCCTGGCCACTGAAATTTATGCCCAGGTCACCAATCTCTATCGCTTTGATCTGGGGGCCACCATCAGCATCATCCTGCTGGTGCCGTCGATGATGGCCTTCATGTTAAACTATTATATCTCCCGCAAGACATTTTCCATGATCAGCGGGGCTGCCAGACCTGTTATCCCTCCATCCCGGCCATTGAAAAAGATATCCTACACGATTTATTGCAGCCTGGTAACTTTCGCAATCTTTTTGGTATTTGCCACCGTAATCATCGGCTCTTTTGTTAAAGTTTGGCCCTATGACTGGACGTTAACCTTAGCGCATTACAGTTTCCCATCGATTGCGGGATATTCAGCCATTTGGACCAGCGTCTGGGTTTCTTTAATCGTTGGTATTGTGGGAGCATTCTTAACACTGGTTGCCGGCTATGTTATGGAAACCCGCAAACCTTTTTTTAAGCAGGGTATTTATTTTTTGTCGGTCATGCCGGCGGCGATCCCCGGACTTGTCATGGGGCTGGGCTATATCCTGGCCTTTAACAAACCGTATTACATATTTTATGGAACCCCCTGGATAATTATTATCAACATCGTCATCTGCAATTTTACCCTGGGAATATTAGCCAGTATTTCCAATCTGAGAAACATCGATCCATCCATTGAGGAAGCATCCATAAGTCTCGGCGGAGATACCCTGCGGACGTTTTTCAGAATAATTTTTCCGCTTTCAAGGGTCGCTTTTTTTCAAAACTTTGTCTATTTTTTCATGCGCTCGATGACCACCATCAGTGCCGTAATTTTTCTGGTCTCCGCCACAGTGCATCTGGCTGCCATCGAAATCATCATGCTGGACA
>JAIVWA010000110.1:0-10257 GCA_049190255.1 Gammaproteobacteria bacterium
AACGGATTAATGATCTGGCACAATCCATTAAGAGCTAAACCTACTCCAATACCTTACGTAAAATGCCTAAAGTGAGCTAAAATGCCTAAAGTGCCTAAAATTGTGGCGTCGCTTCGCTCCATCTTTAATATAAACGCCTGGTATTTTCAGCATGTAAAACCAGAAATCAGTAAACGGATATAATTGCATACCTATCTTTTTTCTTTTTATAAAATCGATCCGCCGGAGGCGGACCTCAATTTTAGGCACTTTAGGGCATTTTAGACATTTTAGGCACTTCTTGGGGTAACTTGATTTTTACACAAAAAGATCTTACCAAAAAATACACCGAAATAATATCTAAGTTCCTAAAAATACTTTACCCCAACACCATAGAAAAAGAATGACTTTTTGTCAGCCAACTCTTTTTTCCATATCACTTTTGCACGGTAGACGTCATGGCCGGCGGTATGGGGGGAATTTTCAACCCCTATAAAAACCTCAGCGCCAATTTTCGGTGCATAATCCGATTCAAAATACATGCCTCCTCGACTGTAATTAAACATCATGCCTTCATAATACCTACTAGAGGGGTAATTTTCGAACATGATCGAGGCTTCGTGGCGGAAACGCGCAAAGTCTCTTTGGTCCGGCGTGGACTCCATCTGACACCTTCCTTAGGGTTTGGTAGGAAATCAGGTTAAAAAAACAGGCGGTTAAATATGAACTCCGTTCGGCGGTATTTTGATTTCACCGGCCCGATATGAATCCATACCGGGTTGCATCCGGTCACCATGGTCGCAAGCACAAAGTGTGCCTATTTCGCTATAGTATGAAAATTTAATATGATTACATGTACTTACAGTATTTTTCAATCTACAACTGATCGAAGTATTTCGTCTATATAGGAAATTTATGCCACAATTATTGTGAAATTTTTTCCCAATGATCAGGTAGGGAATAGGCAGGCGGTGGGTACAGATGAAGGCTAAAGCAATGATGGGGGTGATTCGCAAGGAATCACCCCCAGAGCATTGGGATAACAGCATGACAACCCGCACACTGTTATAAGTTATATCGTTACCTATTGGAAAAACTTTAGAGGAAGTTTTAAAAGGATCCCTGTTCGGTGCGGGCGATGATTTCTTCCTGATGGTATTCATCCAGATCGATGAAATAATCACTGTAACCGGCGACCCTGACAAGCAGGTCCCGGTAATCATCGGGTGCGTTCTGAGCTTTTCGCAGGGTTTGTGAATCAACGACATTAAATTGAATATGATGGCCGTTGAGCTTGAAATAGGTACGGATGAGATGGGATAGATTTTCGATACCCTCTTCCCCATCGAGTACATCGGGTAAGAATCTCTGGTTCAGGAGGGTACCACCGGATTTGATCTGGTCCATTTTGCCCAGAGACTTGATAACGGCCGTCGGGCCGTTGCGGTCCGCCCCATGAGAAGGTGACGTGCCGTCGGAGATCGGCAGGGTGGCCAATCGGCCGTTGGCCGAAGCATCCAGTTTTTTCCCAAAGTAGATATGACAGGTGGTGGATAGCATGTTCAGATGATAAGAGGCGTTTTTTGTATTCGGTTTACCGTCAATGACCGCGAACAAAGAATTGTAAACCCGCTGCATTATCGTATCCGCGTAATCATCATCGTTTCCATAAAAAGGGGTTTTGTTAATGAGACGCAGGCGCATGGGCTCCTGTCCCTTAAAGTTGCTTTTTAGCGCTGACAGCAATTGCGCCATAGGAAGACTTTTTTCTTCGAATACGTGCTTTTTAATGGCGGATAGGCTGTCGGTAACGGTGCCGATTCCGCAGCACTGAATGTAGTTGGTGTTGTAGCGTGGACCTCCGTTGTAGTAATCCTGGCCGTTGGTAATGCAATCGCTGATGACAACCGACAGAAACGGAGCCGGGGCATAGTTCGCGTACATGCGCTCGATGTAATTATTCACCCGAATTTTCAGGTCGGTAATATATTGGAGTTGACGATTAAAAGCAGCATAAAGGTCATCGAAATTGTCAAATTTTGTTGGATCTCCGGTCTGCGGACCGATCTGCCGCTGGGTGATGGGGTCCCTGCCGTTGTTGAGGGCCAGTTCCAGGATTTTAGGGACATTGAGATAACCGGTTAATATGTAAGCCTCTTTTCCAAAACTGCCGGTTTCGATACAACCGCTGCATCCGCCCTGCCGGGCATCTTCTATGGTTTTGCCGGTGCGCATTTGTTCCATGATGACTTCATCGGTGTTAAACACCGATGGGTATCCGTATCCTTTACGAATCACGCGACAGGCTTCCTTCAGAAAGCGGTCGGGTGTTTTATGGCTGATCTGGACGTTGGCCTGGGGCTGGAGCAGATGGATTTCGTCCATGACTTCCAGCATGATGTAGGATACCTCATTGACGCCGTCCGATCCGTCCTGCAGCAGTCCGCCGATGTTGATGTTGGTAAAATCATTGTAAGTACCGCTTTCTTGAGCGGTGACACCGATCTTGGGAGGCGCCGGCTGGTTGTTGACCTTGATCCAGAAACACGCCAGGAGTTCTTTGGCTTTTTTACCATCCAGACTTCCATCTGCCAGGCCCTTTTGATAGAAGGGGTACAGGTGCTGATCCAGGTGGCCCGGGCTCATGGCATCCCACCCGTTTAACTCGGTGATGGTGCCGAGGTGTACAAACCAGTACATTTGCAGCGCCTGCTGAAAATTTCGCGGCGCCTGCGCCGGCACCCGCCGGCAAGTTAACGCAATTTGCGCCAGCTCAGCTTTTCTGGCGGAGTCTGTTTCTTTTTGGGCCATTTTGTCAGCCAGCTCAGCATGGCGCTCGGCAAATATAATGATCGCATCACAGGAAATATCCATGGCTGCCAGCTCTTCGGCTTTGTCGGCCGCCTGCGGATCATTCAGATAGTCAAGCCGGGCGATGCTCTCGGCAATTTCGGCTTTGAAATCCAGCATGCCTTTTTCATAGATGATCCCATCCAGGGCTGTATGTCCGGGAGCGCGTTGCTCCATAAATTCGGTGAACATTCCGGCGGCATAGGCCGTCTGCCACTCTTTCGGGACCTGGCTGAAGACCCTTTCGCGCAGGGTGCGGCCCTGCCAGTAAGGAATGATCTCTTTTTTGTAAATCTCGATGTCTTCGTCAGCCACCGCATAGCGGGTCATCGCCCGGGAGTTTAAAATCTGCAGATCATCCACCGTGTGACATGTCAATTCCGGGAAGGTCGAAACCGCTTTGGGATAAGGGCCGCGTTCTCCCACAATCAGTTCATTTTTACCGATGTAGATGGTTTTCTTTTCGCAAATATTTTTGAAATTCAGCGCCCGCAGGACGGGGATCGAATATTTTCCATAGTTATCTTTGTAGAACCGGGTCACCAAAACGGCACGTTCAATCGAAATACTGGGAACTGCCTCAAAGCTTTCTTGGCGAAGTTTCGCAACTCTGGGAGTCACTGTCTATCCTCCTATTTTGACCTCTAAATCGTAGCTTTCCAATTGACGGGCAATGGATGCGATGACATCCCCGGAAGGACGCTTAATATCGGTCGCATGATTTTTTAGCCCGAGATTTCTGTATTTGGCCTCCGCTGCACCGTGATACGGTAATATATTTATTCCGATGACGCCGGGCAGCGACGATGCCAAAGCACCCGTGCGATCGATATTTTCCTCATCCGTGTTAATACCGGGTATCACCGGAAAGCGGATAATGATCCTGGCGCCCTGCCGGCTCAATTGCTGCAGGTTGGTCAGAATGGTTTCGTTGGACACACCCGTGTAGCGGTAGTGTTTTTCAGGGTCCATATGTTTTAAATCGTAAAGAAATAGATCCGTGCGAGCGGCTACTTTTAGAACTGTTTGCGTATCGGCATGCCCCGAAGTATCAAGGGTGCGGTGGAGCCTCAGCTGACCACAGGCATCCAGCAGTTGTATCAAGAAAGTCGGCTGCATCAGGGGTTCGCCGCCGGAAATGGTCACGCCCCCGTTGGATTGGTCATAAAACAAGGTGTCCTTGGTGATTTCGGCGACGACCTCATCCACCGTCATGGTCCGGCCGATAAATTCCACCGCCTCAGCCGGGCAAACGTGGGCGCAGGTTTCACAATACCGGCAATCGACGGCCGTCCATTGCAATTTGCCTTCGAATTCCAGGATCGCATCGTTGGGACAGGCCGTAACGCACTCTCGGCAGCCGATGCAGCGCTCCGGGCGATAGAGGCGATGGGTTGTCATACTCAGGCTTTCGGGATTGTGGCACCACCAGCATGAAAGGGGGCAGCCCTTAAAAAAAACGGTGGTCCGGATGCCCGGACCATCGTGGATGGCATATTTTTTTATGTCGAAAATTTCTCCGGTTTGCATAATACAGATAGCGTTGATTGGTTGATTAGTTAAGTGGTTGTAAATATGGATTTACCCCATATTTGCAAAATAATTGGACACTTCATGTTTTAACAATCGTAACATTCTAAAATTATGACTATAATTTACCTAATCAACCATTCAACCAGTAAACTATTCAACGATGTCTGAATTTATATTGCATCTGAATAAGATGAGTGTCAATAGCTTCTACCAAAACAGCTTTGAGCATTTCGGCTTTTCATGGTAGAGAGCAATAGAAAAAATTCCCACCTTTATACCAAAGGAGACACGAATCAAATGGACAAGATTATCATTGAGGTTGAAAGTATTTCTATGGAAGCCGAATTGTTGGATACACCAACAGCCCGAAAAATCAAGGATGCCTTGCCGCTTAAAGGATCTGTCAATGTGTGGGGAGATGAAATTTATTTTAATATCCCGCTGACCCTCGATCAGGAGCCTGATGCCAGCCAGGATGTCGAAGTCGGGGATCTGGGCTATTGGCCGGCCGGTCCGGCGTTCTGCATATTTTTTGGTCCTACTCCGGTCAGCTCCGGTGATCAACCCCGGGCATACAGCCCCGTCAATGTTTTCGGACGGGTCATCGGCGATCCCAAGCAGTTTAAAAGTGTTTCAAACGGGGCAACCATTAAAATCACACCGGCCGGGATCTAAACTCGGGAAAAGCCCCAATTTCAACGAACTATCTTAAATGATAGCGATTTTTATCAAAAAAATTATCGTTTGCGCCATTTTATACTTGCATAAATGACGATATTGCTGCATAAATTTCTTTTCATTTCTTATTTCTTTCCCTGTTTTCCTTAGTCCAGGATGAAATCTTGACGGAGGAGGCCATGCAGGTTGTTGTCAATGATGGTGTATTATCTCCCTGGGAACCCGGTATTTTCAGCCTGGTGATTTTCGGTATTTTGATCCTGGCGTTAATTGCGCTGCTTTTGTTTGTTGCCTCCTGGATCGGGGAGAAAAAACCCGGTGTCGAAAAATTGCGCCCCTATGAAAGCGGTATTATACCCACCGGAAGTGCGCGACTGCGATATCCGGTTCCTTTCTACCTGGTGGCCATTTTCTTTCTGCTTTTTGATGTCGAGGGGGCCTATATCTTCTCATGGGCCATTGCCTGGGAGAAATTGGGCTGGGCTGGCTGGCTGCAGATATCATTTTTCATTACGGTGTTAATTCTTGGCCTTGTTTACGTATGGGTAAAGGGAGGGCTTGAGTGGGGTCCGACGGGCGAAAAAAATTAGACCAGCGACTCCTGAACAACGCGGACATCCTGATCAACTGGTCCCGCAAGTACAGCCTGTGGCCCATGTTTTTCGGGCTTTCCTGTTGTTTTGTAGAGGAAGCGGCCGCCTTTACCTCCCGTTATGATATGGCCCGCTTCGGCGCCGAGGTTCTGCGTGCTTCGCCCCGGCAGGCTGATTTATTGATAGTGGCCGGTACGGTCTTTAAAAAAATCGCCCCGGTTGTCTTAAGACTTTACGAGCAGATGGCCGAACCCAAATGGGTAATTTCAATGGGATCCTGTTCCAACTGCGGCGGTATGTACGATGTCTACAGCGTGGTTCAGGGGGTGGATCAGATTTTGCCGGTGGATGTCTACATCCCGGGGTGTCCCCCGCGACCGGAAGCGGTATTGCACGGTCTGATCACACTGCAGGAAAAAATAGGCTCTGAAAAGCCGACCCGTTCCATTTTCGGCCTCAAGGGGGGTACCCAGGGCAGCCAGGGTCCGATTCTGGTCGACGGCCAAACCAAATCCCGCGATCCGCGCGGCCCGGGAATGGAGGGCGCGGCCATCCGGGGAACATCGGCGGTGCCGACCGAATTTCGGGACAGCCGCTCGAACCTGATGTGGGCCCCTGCCGCCCGGCAAATAGAACTCACCGAAAATGACCACACCCTGGCCCAAAGTCTGGAATCACGCTTTGCCGGTGCCGTCCAGCTGTCGCCATCTACCTCCGACATGCCCACCTTGCGGGTGGCGGAAAATCGCATCAAGGACGTTTTACGGTTTCTCAAATCAGAAGCAACGCCGCGCTATCAACGCCTGGATGATCTCACCGCCATTGATGAGTCCGCCCGGAAAAACCCGGTTGACGACACCGACTTTACGCTGGTCTACCATCTTTTGTCCTTTGAGCCTGCCGGGCGGCTGCGGCTTAAAGTTCCATTGCGCGGCCGCCAACCGGTCATCCCAAGTGTCAGCGATATCTGGCCCTCGGCCAACTGGTATGAACGGGAAGTGTATGACCTTTTCGGGGTGCGGTTTGAAGGGCATCCCAATCTGCAGCGGCTTATCATGCCCCATGACTGGGAGGGCCATCCGTTAAGAAAGAGCTACCCCGGTCGGGCTACCGCAATGCCGCCATACACCCTGGCAGATGCCCAAAGGCTCCAGCCTCTGGACGCCGGCGTCTACGTCAAAAAAGATGAAAAAGACTATCAGCTGATTCTAAACATCGGTCCCCACCATGTCGGCGTGCACGGCCTGATGCGCTATATTGTGACCCTCGATGGGGAAGAGATCACCTCCATGGACATGGACATCGGCTATCACCACCGGGCGGCGGAAAAAATCGCCGAGCGCCAGACCTGGAATCAGTTTATCCCCTACACGGATCGAATCGACTACCTGGCCGGTGCCGCCAACAACCTTCCCTATGTCATGGCGGTGGAATCCCTGGCTGACATCACGGTGCCCGAGCGCGCCCAGGTTATCCGGGTGATGCTCAGCGAATTGTTCCGGCTGAGCAACCATCTGGTGTGGTTTGCCACCTATGCCCATGATGTGGGGGCCATGACACCCAATTTCTATACGTTTCGCGAACGGGAGATGCTGCTCGACATCGTGGAGCTGATCACCGGCGGCCGGCTGCATCCTTCCTGGTTCCGGCTGGGTGGTTTGGCCGCCGACCTGCCGGAGGGCTGGAAAGAGGCGGTGGATAATTTCATTAAAATTTTTCCCCGGCGTCTTGACGAATATGAGGCCTTGATCCGCAAAAACCCCATTTTTAAAGCCCGGACCCGGGGCGTTGGCCGGCTTAGCCTGGAAGACGCCATGGATTGGGGCGTTTCGGGGCCCAATTTGCGGGCCTGCGGCCTGCAATGGGATTTGCGCAAGGCATTTCCGTATTCGGGTTATGAAAACTTTGACTTTGAGGTTCCCACCCACCCCGATGGAGATTGCTATGCCCGGTATCTGGTGCGGGTTGAGGAAATGCGTCAGAGCATAAAAATTATCGAGCAGGCATCAGCCAACATGCCTGCCGGGCGGTATGTCACCGATGATTACCGGTACGTGATTCCCCAACGCAAAGATATGCTGAAGGATATCGAAAGCCTGATCCATCACTTTGTCAATGTGACCCGGGGGCCTAAAATCCCCCGGGGTGAGGCCTATGCCGTCTGTGAGATCCCCCGGGGAGAACAGGGCTATTACGTGGTCAGTGACGGGCTGGGGTACTCCTATAGGACCCGCATTCGGGGTCCCGGCTTTGCCAATATCCAGGTAATGCCGCTGATGGCTGTCGGTGGATCCATTGCCGATTTGATCGCGATTATTGGTTCCTGGGACTACATAATGCCGGATATTGATCGGTAGATCTCGATGTCCTTGGCAGGATAAGAAGTGAGCGTAAACTGCAAGGTGAAGGTTGTTTTAAAGAAATGATACTCGATACTGGATACTCGATTCTCGATGAAGGGGTGACCGCGTCTGTTTTAGGCAGTTTATCGAGCATCCAGCATCGAGCATCGAGCATCCAGCATCGAGTATCAGCGAAGCCTGAACAATATGTACAGCATCGATATGGTGAATATCTAAATTTATACGGTAATGATTGAGTATGCTTCCGGACGAACTAAAAAATTCGCTTGTTGAACAAATCAACCGGGTTGATCATCCCCGCGAGATGGTGGTGGATATAATGTTTGCCGTTCAGGGGCATTACGGCTATCTGACGGACGAAGGGGTGGAGGAGACCGCCCAACTGGTGGGCATGTCACCGCTGGAAGTGGAACAGCTGGCCACGTTTTACACCTTTATTTACCGTGAGCCGGTGGGAAGATATGTAATCCACGTCTGTGACAGTGTGGTTTGCTGGATGAACGGATTTGAATCCATCAAAGACTATCTGTGCCGGAAGCTGGGCATCCGGGACGGTGAAACCACGCCGGACGGCCTGTTTACCCTGCTGCCGGTCTGTTGTGTGGGATATTGTGACCGGTCTCCGGCCATGTTAATAAACAAGAAAGTATACGGGCCGCTCACTGCAGAAAAGATAGACGAGATCCTCGGAAAGTTAAAAACAGAAGTTAAGGATCCGAATAACGGTTTAGATTAATAAAATCTAAATAAATCCGAAATCCGAATATCGAAATTCGAAACAATATCGAAATTCGAATGTTCCAATGACCAAAACAACGGATAAATCCTCGAACAGTGGGATTATTTCCCGTTTAGGACATTTGAATTTTGGTAATTCGAATTTGTTTCGTATTTCGTGTTTCGAATTTCGAATTTTAAGTACACGAAGCAGCTTTTCCAAAGGCATTTAGCAGAAAAGATTGAGTATTAAGCCCTATGTCTTCTAACTACCCACAGATTCTCTTTCAAAATCGCCGGCCGGATCGGGTTGCCACCCTGGATGAATACCGCCAGAGCGGCGGCTACCAGGCCCTGGCTGATGTCCTCAAGGATTTTGCCTACCTGGATGTCCGGCAATCGATTATGGATGCGAATTTACTCGGCCGGGGCGGAGCCGCGTTTCCGGCCGGCATGAAGCTCATGTCGGTGGCCGAGGATGCCCCTTTTCCGCGCTATATTGTGTGCAATGCCGACGAAATGGAGCCGGGTACTTTTAAGGATCATGTGCTGATTCATGCCGATCCCCACATGATTATCGAAGGCATGATTATTTTCGGGTTTGGAACGCTGGCCGAGCACGGCATTATTTTTATCCGACCGGAATACGAGCGGGCGGCCAGAGTCCTGGAACGGGAGATTGCCGTTGCCCGCAGGGAGGGCTATCTGGGCCAAAACATCCTGGGCAGCGATTATTCGCTGGATATTGTTGTTCATCGCAGCGCGGGACGCTATATTTGCGGTGAGGTTACCGCCCAGATTAATGCTCTCATGGGAAAACGGCCCAATCCACAGCAGCCGCCGCCCTATCCCACGGCCAAGGGACTCTGGGGGCAGCCCACGGTGCTCTCCAATGTTGAAACCCTGGCCTGCATACCGCACATCATCCGTAACGGCGAGCAGTGGTTCAAAGATCTTGCCCTTACCGAAACCGGGGCCGGCACGAAACTCTTTGCGATCAGCGGTAAAGTGAACCGGCCCGGCTGCTACGAACTGCCCATGGGGGTTCGGCTAAGTGAAATCATTGAAGAACATGCCGGCGGTATGCTGGCCGGTTCGGAGTTTAAAGCCTGTCTGCCCGGCGGAGCTTCGACCGGTTTTCTACCCCGGCAACACTATGATGTCGAAATGGATTTTCAACCATTGCGCGATATCGGTAACCGGCTCGGTACCGGTGCCATCATGGTGTTTGATCATAAAACCTGTCTGGTGGGGGCCGCTTTAAATTTAATTCAATTTTTTGCCAGGGAATCCTGCGGATGGTGCACACCCTGCCGCGAAGGATTGCCTTACATCCGGGACCTTCTGATGCGGATCGAAAACGGAGAAGGCAAGGAAGAATATATCCCCATGCTTGAGCGCATGTGCAAGCATCTGTGGAGTGCCTACTGCGCCTTCGCACCCGGCGCAGTGGGACCGGTTGAAAGCCTGCTGAAATATTTTAAAGATGAGATCCGGGAACATATTGTCCAGAAAAAATGTCCATTTAGATAAATGTCACTGGT
>JAIVWA010000111.1:0-10209 GCA_049190255.1 Gammaproteobacteria bacterium
CATTTCATGAAAATCAGACAATTTGTGCCTCCTGTAAGGTTTGCTCTTTCTTTTTTATTTAATTCGAGTTAGCAAAAATCGTGCAAAGTTTGGAAAAAAAATTATTTATATTAATATCAGATAGTTAATAGGATATCCGGGTGTGGTCAAAACTATTCCTATGAAAAACATTTCCCAAAATTTGGGAAACCGATTTCACAAAACGAGCTTTGATGGGTCGATACCGGCGGTCTGCGAGAATTTCTGGAGAGAATTTTTATCAGCTAGTTTTATCGACGCTTCTTGGGGGCCTTCCAGCGGTGCTTGCCCATGTCTTCAATATAGTTGACGGCCTGGATAACAGCATTTATGCTGAAGAGGGGAATTTCCTGATGTGTTTCAGAAAATTGGAGCAGAAAATGTTCCGAATTTGTCCTCAAACCGCTGCGCCGACACACCAGATAGGCAACCGAATCGGCTTCAATCTCTTCTCCCCTGATATTTAAATCCCCACGTTCCGGCCACCAGGCATGACGGTCAATGCCCAGATGGCTGCAAAAGATGTGTCCGAGCTCATGGGTGAGGGAGGCATATCTGCCTCCCAGGGTCAGGGTTTTATCGATGAATATTAAATAGTTGGTATCCCGGGGGAGGTTTAAATCCTGATATTTTTTTCTTAAAGCCGGGGTAATTCGGCTCACGGTGTCGATTTCACCGCTGTTTAATGCGGCTTCATAAACCGAGATTCCATGGATCGCGGCATTGTGCAATGTGGTCGCATAAAACTTTCCAAGCTGCTGATCATCGATCTCTCGCGGCCGCAGCAAGGTAGATGGAACCGGTACGCCCTCTGTGTCCCGGATATCGAACAGAAATAGGATCGGTGCCATGGGTGCCAGGATTGCCAGGGGTTTTGCGTCGCGTTTGGGCTGTCGGTTATGCTTTTGGGCCCATGTCCGCGCTGTGGCGACATAAGTGGCCAAAGGATTCTGGAGATAGAGCAACAAACCGTTAAAGGCAGAGTAATTCGGGAAGCGGGCGATAAACCGCACAAGTTCCATGAAATCAGGGCTTCTTCTAAAACGTTCGAGGGCCGCAAATACTTCGTCCACCGGGTTGAAGGCGGTCTCCAGGTCAGCGATGTTTTCGTCCTGGGGAGTGTCTAACAGGTTCAGTGCGCTATCCGGAAACAGGCTCAATTGCTCGGTCATAGTGATGCGTCTCCCTCAATGAAGTTCAGGGTCTCGCCCGGTTGGTATCATAAAAATTCTTAGTGCGTCAATAGATTTACGTCTGGTCGCCGGCTGCTGGTCTCTGGTCACTGGTCGCTTATCACCGAAGGTCTGGTTGTCATTACCACTTGATACTCGATACTGGATGCTCGATACTCGATGCAATTCTGACTGGTCCGTACATGCAGATCGAGTATCCAGCATCGAGGATCGAATATCGAGTATCTTTTAGCCAAAGACCGGAAACCAGTGACCAGCAGCCAGCTGCCAGTGACAACAGCCACTTGCCAATGCCGACAAGAGTTAATATATTGATTTACGTACGCTTGATCCACTAAGAACGGAAGAAAGGGAGACCGGCTATGGATTTTGAACGCTATTATCTTGATTTGTTTGAAATGCTTAATGAATGCTGTAAAAAAATTGCCTCCGGTAAATACGACAAAGCAGACTCCGAGCGTTTGTTTGAGCTCTCAAAAAAGGGTAGATATCCCGGTGTCCTTGCCGAATTGGCGGAATCATTCGGCATGATGATGGTCAAAGTTGAGGCCCGAGAATTTCGATTAAAAGAAATAATTGAAGAGCTGGAGCAGGCAAATTCAAAACAATCGGGTGATGGAGTTTGATCGAAAAAGAGACTTTGGCCTTGCAGGGTTTAATGCGAAGATAAAAAGCGAATATCGAATGTCGAATACTGAATATCGAATGTCGAAGGAAGGAATTCTATCGATTTTAGCTAAATAAGGTAGAGCGTAGCGATACCACCCTTCGAAATTCTGCGGTTCGATATTCAGCTGTTCTGCGGTTCGCCCTATTTATTATAACTTTGAACCCTGCTTGTGGGGTCGAAGCGCGCAGCGCGAAGCCCCAAACCCAGAACCTTTGAACCTTTACTTACAAGGAGACACCATCCATGAGTGCTCAATGTGACATCGGCCTGATCGGTCTGGCCGTTATGGGACAGAACCTGATTTTAAATATGGCTGACCATGGATTTAAGGTGGCAGCTTACAACCGCACCACCAGCAAGGTTGATGATTTTATGGCCGGTCCGGCCAAAGGCAAGTCAATTGTCGGCTGTAAAAGTCCCGAGGAGTTTATCGGCAACCTTAAAAAGCCCCGGCGGGTCATGCTGATGGTTAAAGCCGGAAACCCTGTCGGGCAGACCATCGCTCAAATTACGCCCCTGCTGGAAGCCGGAGATATTATTATCGACGGCGGCAACTCATACTATGCGGACACCGAGGACCGTTTGAAAGAACTGGAAAAAAAAGGAATTCTTTTTATCGGTACCGGCATCTCCGGCGGAGAGGAAGGCGCCCGCCACGGGCCAAGCATTATGCCCGGCGGTTCGCAAGCGGCCTGGCCGCATGTCCAAACCATATTTCAAAGTATCGCCGCCAAAGTTGGCCCCAACAACGATATTGCCTGCTGCAACTGGGTCGGGACGGGCGGGGCCGGTCACTATGTCAAAATGGTGCACAACGGCATCGAATACGGTGATATGCAGCTTATTTGTGAAGCTTACAGCCTCATGAAAGATGCGCTGGGGCTATCCAATGAAGATTTGTATGAGGTATTTGCCCGCTGGAATGAAGGTCAGCTTGACAGTTATTTGATTGAGATTACCCGGGATATTTTTTCGGTTGTTGATCCTGAAACCGGCCACACGCTAGTCGATATGATTCTTGACAAGGCCGGCCAGAAAGGCACCGGCAAGTGGACCGGTCAACTGGCTCTTGACCTGGGGGTTCCCACCACCCTCATCACCGAAGCGGTCTTTGCGCGCTGCCTTTCGGCCATAAAGGAAAAACGCGTACGGGCCGGAAAATTACTGAAAGGTCCCGATGATGCCGTTGACAGATTTAGAGATTCTGTCGATCAAGAAGAATTTATCGAGGCCGTCCGTCAGGCGCTGTATGCTTCAAAAATATGCAGCTATGCTCAGGGATTTTACCAACTCCATGCGGCTTCCGAAGAAAATGGCTGGGATCTCAGGTACGGCGAACTGGCCATGCTGTGGCGGGGGGGGTGCATCATCCGGGCGGCCTTTCTGGAACGTATCAAGGAGGCCTTTGACCGTGATCCCGGTCTTGAGAATCTCCTGCTGGATTCTTACTTCAGAGAAGCAGTGGAATCATGCCAGCAAGGATGGCGGCAGGTTGTGAGCACCGCTGCCCGCATCGGCCTCCCTGTACCGGCCATCAGTGCGGCCTTGAATTACTACGACGGCTACCGCAGCCAACGCCTGCCCCATAATTTACTGCAGGCCCAACGGGATTATTTCGGCGCCCATACCTATGAGCGTCTGGATCGGGAGGGGGCGTTTCATACCGAGTGGCTTCAGCTGCGGCGTGAACCCAGGGAGTAAAGGAGGGCAAATTTCTAATATTTACTTGGTTCTTCACATAAAAGAGTGCAAGTTATTTACCACGGGAATCAAATTTTATTGGCCTCCTTTAAATGCCTAAAATGCGCTAAAATGCCTAAAGTGCCTAAAATTAAGGAATTCTGTCCATTTTAGTTGGATTCCCCCGCTACTATAAACGTTTAAAGGAGACAGAAACAACCATGAGGAATATGAACTAATAAACTTTTGGGCACAAAGCTAATAATTAGCAAAAAGTTCACCATTGCCCATTGGAAATTAAATCGATCGTGCTGAAAGCACGTTCCACAATTTTAGGCACTTTAGGCATTTTAAATTTTAGGCATTTGTTGAGCGAAACTTTACGCTGGATAAACTGCATGGCAAATTTTATGCACACATTTCTGAGAGGAGCCGTTTACTTAAGAACCTTTCTTAAATTAATAAAATTGCTGCGATCAAAACCGAGGCTTTTGAAAAATGAAAGCAGGTCGGTGGAATCCCAGCGAACCGATGTGTAAACATTTTCGACGCCCTGAGCCCTGTAATGGTTTAAAATTTCTTCTGCCAGAGTTGCGCCGATGTCCTGACCCATAAAATTGGGATCTACACCGAGGGTAGCGATCCAGGCGCTTTTGGGCATACCGAAACCGGCGGTGAGGATGTAGCTAATCATAAAGCCCACAACTTTACCATCCCGTTCAGCGACGAAGCAGGCCTTATCATCTCTTTGGGCGTGTTCTTCCACCACGCGCTTGAAATCCGGATCCACCGGTTTCATGGTGATAGCCGCATAAATCCGGCTAATTTCGTCCGCATCATTTTTTTGCAAATTTCTTATTTGAACTTTATCCACAGATGATTCCCTTTTTCCCTGCTAGTTAGTTAATTCGGATAATTTTAACCTTGTGGCCCACCCAATTCGGGGGGAGATATACTCTGCCGCTATTACCGCTTGACTTGACCCGCTTTTCGATCATTTCTTCACCGTAGATCTCAAATTTGACCTTGCTATTAAGAGCGTCTACGTTATCAGGAGCATTTACAGTGGGCTCTTTGTCATTATTTGGAGTTTGATTTTTTTCGTTTGGCACGTTATTCGCCTCTTTTGTTTATTAACTTAATAGGCTTGATTGTTGCTGCGAGATGCTGTAAATAATTGATTTGAAAGCTACAATACGGCTACATTGTATCAGAGTCAAGTAAAAAGAATAATTAAGGTTCAGAGGTTCAGGGTTCTGGGTTCAGAGGTTCAAGATTCGGATCAACTCTTAACTGTTTTTTGGTATGCTGAGGAAGCGTAATCCGGTAGAACATGCTGCCGGTTAGGGCAGAGCGCATAGGGCAAAGAGAAGAGGGTCAAGAGCAAAGGGCAGGGGACATAGCGCGAAGCGAGTGGCGCATGGCGAAAGCTATAGGGCTGAATGTAAAAGATTTAGGGTACAAGGTTTCAGATGACAGAGACCAGAAGACCCGTCCTCGTCCCTAGTCCTCGATACAATACCGATTCACGAGGACGAGCACGAGGACGAGCACGAAAAGGATCAGAGTTTACTGAACCCCTGAACCCTAAACCGTACACCTTATACCCTCTACCATTGATGACAAGCTGCTATTTGTCATTTTTCTCCATATTCTGAATGATAAACCGAAGCCCAAGAACAAGGTGAACACATGCTTACAGTCGGTATCGATGTGGGGTCCATAACAACCAAGGCGGCGGTGGTAAAAGACGGTGAGGTGATTGCGGATAAAGTGATCTCAACCGGCTACAATGCACAGCATGCCGGCGAAGACGTGTTTGAAAGAATTATTTCGGGTATTGGCATAGAACCCGATGCGATTGATAAAATCATCTCAACGGGGTACGGCCGAAACAGTGTGACGATCGCCGACAAGGCAATTACCGAAATAACCTGCCACGCAATGGGGGCCTATTACCTGGACCCCATGGTTCGATCGGTCATTGATATCGGTGGCCAGGACAGTAAAGCTATCGCCGTCAATGATAACGGAAGCCCCCTTAACTTTGCCATGAATGATAAATGTGCTGCCGGCACCGGCCGTTTTTTAGAAGTCATGGCACGGGCCCTGGAAGTAGACCTCGATTATTTCGGTGAATTTTCGTTAAATGCGGAACATCCATCCCCGATCAGCAGTCTTTGTACGGTTTTTGCAGAATCGGAAGTCATATCCCTCATATCAAAAGGGGAACAAAGGGAGAACATCATTGCCGGCATCCACGAGTCCATTGCCGCAAGGGTAGTGGCCATGGCCAATCGGGTCGGTTTTAAAACCCGGATTATGATGACCGGCGGTGTCGCAAAAAATATTGGAGTAGTAAGAGCGCTGGAGCAAAAAATCGGGCAAAAAATTGAGGTATCGCAAAAATCCCAGGTAACCGGCGCCATTGGAGCGGCGATCATTGCGCAGGCGCAGTAAAATACGGGTCTAAGGGTTAAGGTATAGGGTGTAAGGCATAAGGTCTCTCGATTTGGGATTGTGGAATGCAGATTAGGGATTTGTTAATGGATTTACTTAATAACGTCAAGGATCATTTTGAACCTATCGCCCTCGGCTACCTTGAGCAATTCAAACAAGGCTGTTTCCACGCTGGTTATTTCGGCGCCTGTGTGTTTACACTTTTCCAGTCCGATCTGTTTATTTTCGAGGGTGCGCGAAGAAACCGCATCGGCAACAAGTTGAACACTGTATGTCGCCTTCGCAAGATCTCTGACGGTCTGATACACACAAACATGGGTTTCGATTCCGGCAACCAGGACGTTCGGGCGGTTCAGGTTTTCGAGGGCTTGCCGGATTTCATTATTGGCGTGACAGCTAAAGCTGTTTTTAGGTATCGGCTCCAAGTCAGGTAAGAGATCGGCAATTTCCGGGACGGTGGGACCCAGACCCTTGGGATTCTGTTCCGCCCACAGAATAGGAATTTCCAGTACACGCATGCCTTTGACAAGTTTTTTCAGATTTTGAAAAAGACTTTCTTTAGCGTGCATGGAATGCGCCAACTTGCCTTGAATGTCAACCAGTAATAAAACAGAATTATCCGTTGTCAGCATTGGCAGCTTATCCCAAGAAATGCCTAAAATGCCTAAATTGCACTAAAGTGCCTAAAATTGAGGTCCGCCTCTCTCCGAGCTGTAAGCTCTACGAGCTGGAAGCCGGCGGAACGATTTTATTAAAAACAAAAAGCTATTTTTCTTCGTTGTCAAAAACTGCCTCACTGCGCCATTTACCCACACGCATCCAACCGTCCCTGCGCTCTTCGGGTTTTCTTCTTTCCTCGAACTGGCGTCTTTCTTTGCCGCCCCTCTTAAAATATTTTAAATTGATGGTGACGCGTTTGTCCCAATCAGAACGGCGTTCAACCGGTGTGCGTTTTCGCCAGTGGTCTTCTAATATTTGTTTAAGATCGATCTTTCTTTTGCGTTTCAAATTGCTCATTTTTTATTTTTTTTACCACGGATTTTTCACAGAGTTACACAAAAATATTAAAAAGCCTCCAGCGGAAATCTAAAAATTACTTTTAATTATATTTCTTATTCCGTGATCATCCGTGCCCTTCCGTGGTGAATATTGTAAACCTCACTTCCTTCAAATCTCTAAGTGGTGTTTTCCTTCAATCAATCGATCACTTCAATGTAGTGGAATTTATAGGATAATTTGTTTGTTCTGTCAATTATTTTTTTTTATCAAAATTATTTTATTCAAACAAATGTGGCCTCGTCCGACATCTTTATCCCCGTGAATATTTTTCTTGCTAAAACTGCGAACTCTCTGGTATAGGATTTACGTTATGTGAGAAGTTTAGTAGATGAGTCGTATTCATTCCAATTGGGGCGAAGCCCCTAACTTTTGAACCAGGAAAGGAGAAAAGAGTATGAAAAGATTTAAACTTATTTCACTATTGGTTGCTGCAGTATTCTTGGTCACGGCCGGACTTGCCATGGCCGGAACACTCGAAGATGTTAAAGCCAAAGGGTATATTTCGGTCGGGGTCAATGAAGGCTTGTTCGGGTTTTCCAAACCGGATGCAAAAGGGGTCTGGCGCGGACTCGATGTCGATACCGCCCGCGCAATCTCGGTAGCGGTGTTTGGCACTCCGGACAAATTAAAATTCGTACCTTTAACAGCCAAAACCCGTTTTACCGCCCTGCAGTCCGGTGAAATCGATGTACTGACACGAAACGCCACCCAGACGTTGGGTCGTGAAACAGCTCTGGGCCTGGCATTTGCCCATCCGAACTATTATGACGGTCAAGGCTTTTTAGTGCCCAAAAAACTGGGTATAAAAAGCGCCAGGGAACTCGACGGCGCCACAGTCTGCGTGCTGCCGGGTACGACCACCGAGCTTAATGTGGCGGATTATTTCAGGGCCAACGGCATGAAGATGAAACCTGTGGTTATCGAGAGCACCCCCGAACTGGCGGCGGCTTTTTTTGCCGGGCGCTGCGACGTACTGACCTCGGATGCTTCCCAGCTGGCTTCGACCCGGAGCATTGCTCCCAAGCCGGACGATTACGAAATTCTGCCTGAGATCATCTCCAAGGAGCCCCTTTGCCCGGTAGTTCGTCACGGAGACGACAAGTGGTTTGATATTGTAAATTTTTCCGTGCTGGCCCTGATTGCAGCCGAAGAACAGGGAATTACCTCCAAGAACGTCGATGCAATGCTTAAAAGCAAAGATCCCAAAATTCAGAGATTTTTAGGCGTCAGCCCGGGTAATGGTAAAGCACTGGGGCTTGATGAAAACTGGGCCTACAAAATCGTTAAATTTGTCGGTAACTACGGTGAAGTTTTTGAACGCAATGTCGGTGTTAATACGCCACTTAAAATCGAACGCGGTTTGAATGCGCAGTGGACCAACGGCGGGTTGATGTATGCACCGCCTTTCAAGTAAACATTCGGTAGAAAAAAGGTGCCACGACTGGTGGCACCTTTTTTATTGTTTACGGCATAACGCTAACGATCGGCGTATTCCGTAACCCCAAAATTGAGTTAAAAACCAATTAACACCTAATTGAGCGTTTTTCGCTCAATTAGGGTGTAAGTGATCTGAGTATGACCATAGAAAGTGCAGGCCCAAAGCCAAGCCCCCGCACGGATAAGATCGCGTTCTGGTATGATCCCAAGAAGCGATCTGTTCTATTTCAGCTGGGCGTAATTGCAATGGTGGGGCTGCTGGGTTACTACCTGGTCTCAAACACCCTGACAAACCTTGAGAGACAAGCCATTGCCACCGGCTTCGGATTTCTTGACAGGGAAGCTTCGTTTGAAATAGGCGAATCCGTCATACCCTATTCGGCTGCCAATAAATACGCACGCGCTTTACTGGTGGGTGTTCTGAATACGCTGCTGGTTTCTTTTATCGGAGTTATCCTGACGGTTATCCTCGGTGCCATCATCGGAATTCTACGCTTATCTTCGAACTGGCTGGTATCCAAACTGGCTGCGGTCTATATTGAAGTTTTCCAGGACATACCCGTATTGCTGCAGCTATTCTTCTGGTATGCTTTCTTTTATGAAGTCCTCCCGTCTCCCCGACAGGCCATTAATCCTCTTAACGGTGTTTTCGTGAGCAACCGTGGCCTTGTTTTGGCCGTTCCGGAATCCCATCCTGCTCATTTTTATATGCTCATTGCTTTTCTGGCCGGATGTCTCGTTGTATATTTTCTTCGTCGCTGGGCACGCCGGCGACAGGCCCGAACAGGACAACCCTTTCCGGTCTTCCGCGCTGCAATCGGCATTCTGATCGCATTTCCTCTGTTGGCCTGGCTGGCAGGAGGGGCGCCGACAGCCATGAGTGTTCCAGAGCTCAGAGGTTTCAATTTTCAAGGCGGACAGAATATCAGCCCTGAATTCAGCGCCCTATTGTTGGGACTGGTGCTATACACAGCTGCTTTTGTAGCGGAAGTCGTGCGTGCCGGTATCCAGTCTGTGAGTAAAGGGCAGACGGAAGCGGCTATGTCCATCGGGCTGAAATCCTCCCAGGTTCTCAATCTGGTGATTTTGCCCCAGGCCCTAAGGGTGATCATACCGCCGTTGACCAGTCAGATGCTGAACCTGACAAAGAACAGCTCGCTGGCCGTGGCCATCGGTTATCCCGATTTTGTGTCAGTTGCCGGTACGGCCATCAATCAAACCGGGCAAGCCATTGAAGGGGTCGCAATGATCATGATTGTTTATCTTGGTTTCAGTCTCTCGACCTCGGCATTTATGAACTGGTACAACAAGAAAGTCGCTCTGGTGGAAAGATAGTATGCAAGATATTGATCAACATAACCTTGCCGATGAAATTAAACCTCCGGTGACCCAGGTGGGCGTGCTGGGATGGATTAGGACCAATCTGTTTAAGGGTTGGTTAAACTCCGGCCTGACCATCATAACAGTCTATGTTCTTTGGAAAATTATCCCACCCGCGTTTCGCTGGGCGTTTGTTGACAGCCTGTGGTTTTCAACCGGTGCGCAATGCCAGCAGACCTCGGGTGCCTGCTGGTCTGTTGTAACCACCAATATAAGATTTATGACTTTTGGATTTTACCCTTATGAACAGCAATGGCGCCCATTTGTGGCACTGATACTGCTAGTCTGTTTGCTGTTTTACAGTCCACACAG
>JAIVWA010000112.1:0-10127 GCA_049190255.1 Gammaproteobacteria bacterium
TTTTCGTTCAACCACTAATTATGGAATTCGATCGATTGTAAAATTATGAATCGACGGAGCGAAGCGACTCCACAATTCGTCATTCAACATTCGACATTCGTCATTCCTAGATCACGTCCCCATCAAACGCCTCCACCCAGGTTTCAATTAACTTGTCTGTCCGCATTTTAAGGCGTTTTGCAATAATATCAGCTAACTTTTTCATTACCGTATAACCCAGATCATGATCCTTGGCGAACATCGCGTTAAGATCAGCAGCAGCAATGGCAATTACCTTGCAAGATTCCGTGCACCGGGCCGTGACGGTGCGTCTGGCAGGCCCGACCAAAGATGCCCATCCGAATATCTGGTTCGGTAAAACCGTATCAATGACGATCGACTTCTCTTCGTCTACCATTCTGGCCTGGATGGCTTCCTCGTACTCGATTTCGGTCTTCAATACTTTGTCTATAAATACAATGTTTAAGTCTAGTTCGCCTTCCAAAAGTCCATAGAGATGCTCTGCGGGCTCATCGAAATGAAAGATGACATCGCCGGGTCCAAACTCCAACACCTCGCCTTTTTGGGCTATCATCTCTAAAGTTTCAGGAACCACTTCACTGAAAAATTTAAATCCTGCCAAAAGATTTTTTCCCATTTTACCGACCTCCGTCTTTAAGGTTCATAGGTTCAAGGTTCTGGGTTCAAGGGTTTTTCAGTTCAACATTCTCAGCCAATTCAACTAGCATGCAAATTCCAACTAACTTCATTACTTAGCATTTCAGATTTGATTCTGGCCCCTTGCTTCAAATCCCATTCGGCTTCCTGCGCCATGAGTCCTTCGGTCGTGAGCTTAGGGTCGAACGGCACAGAGTCGCAGAACTAAGATCGTTGATAACTCGGCGCAGGCTGATTCTCTGAACCTTTGAACCCTGAACCTCTGAACCCTGAACCTTTATTCCAACATCTGTTCTGTGCTATCCTCCTCGGCCGGTGCTACTGAAGAATTGCTCATAATAATTCGAGCACAGGCATTCCAGCGTAAAATGGCATCATCGTTTCCGGCCAGACGTTTATCAATAGCGGATTCGTAGGCATCCATGGCCTGCCGCAACCAGTCGTAAGCCAAATGCCCGGAACCGGGTCCTCCCCGGTCAAGATGGGCCTTGGCACGACGTTCACAAATTACCCCACGATAGTAGATTCGGCTGTATTCCTCCTTAAGTCGAGGAAAAAGATCCCGCGCCTTAGTAAATGTGGCGCCAAGATTATGCCCAAATTGATCGGTCAGAGACAGCAGAAGAGTTATTATCGCTTGCTGGTTGTCCGGCTCAACTTCCAGAATATCCAGGCAGATGCTCTCCGCCTCAACGGGTTCGTTCAAAAACCGGTAACAATTTGCTTTATCGAGGGCCGCCGGAATTGCTTCTTTGGAAAGGGGTTTGAGTTTGAACATGATTATCTCCCAACCCGGGCAAGCCGGAATTGAATATTGAAGATTGATCCGCCTGAGGCGGAAATATTGGAGGAATTCTGTCGTTTTTATTATTAGGTTCAGGGTTACAAAATATATCAGACACGATATACTAAACATTAAATACGATCGGTGCCGAATGCAAATGCGAGGGATAAAATTCCGATCTTTTTGGCGACCCAAAACCAGCAACCCGAGACCAGCGACCAGCATCCAGTAACCAGTTACCTACTTTTTTCTTTTTGCTTTAAAACGCGTTTGATTTGCCCCAGGCATTTGGTTATCGGGATTCCTTTGGGGCATACATCCGTGCACCACCACATGGTTTTGCAGCCCCAAATCCCATCGTCGCTGTTGATCTTGTCCAGTCGGTCATCGGTAGCCGTATCACGAGAATCAAAAATATATCTGAAGGCCCTCAACAGGGCCGCCGGCCCCACATAATCCGGATTGGTTCGCGTAATCGGACACGACGATGTACAGGAGGCACACAGGATACATCGCAAGGCAGGCTCAAAAAACGCCTGCGTCTTGCGGTCTTGCAACCGTTCCTTATCCGGTGTTTTTTGTTCAGAGATCAAATAGGGCCTGACCGAGCGGTGTTTTTCAAAAAATGGTTTCAAATCAACGACCAGGTCTTTGATAACATCAAAAAAAGGCAATGGCTCGATGACAAAATTGTTGCCGGTTTTAAAATCTCTGACGAGCATCTGACAGGCCAGCTCTACCCGGCTGTTGATGACCAGGGCGTCCGAACCGCAAATACCATGGGCGCATGAATAGCGGTAGGCCAGGGTGGCGTCCTGCTCCCACCTGATTTTGTTAAGACAGTCCAGAATTTTGTCAGTGGGTTCGGCCACGACAGTATATTCTTGATAACGGTGTTCTTTATCAACCGCCGGATCAAAACGGTAAATGATAAAGTTGCATTTCATTTTAATATTTCCTTTCTTTGGGCTGAAACCGGGTTATGGTGACGGGCTTTTCAAAAACTTGGGGCCCCTTATCCGTAAGGCGCACGAGGGTGTGGACAAGATAGGTCGCATCGTTGCGTTCGGGGAAGTCTTCCCGAAAGTGGGCACCGCGGCTTTCTTCGCGATACAAAGCCCCCATAGTAATAACCTCGGCCAGGTCCAGCATGTGACCCAACTCGAGGGCATCCAAAAGGTCCCTGTTAAAACAGCTGCCTTTATCCTGCAAAGATACCATCTGATAGCGCTCTTTAAGTTCCTTTATTTTGTCTAAAGCCTCGGTCAGGTGAGATTCCATGCGAAATACAGAAACCTTTTCCATCATAACTTCCTGCATGCCGGCCATGATCTCGCCGATCTTCTCTTTACCTTTTGCTGCCATCAATCCGGAAATTTTTGCGGCAGCCATTTTTTCAAAATCAGTTGCAGGTTTCTGAAAATCAACACTTTGAACATAACGCTTGATTTCCATACCGGATCTGCGACCAAAAACCAGGGTGTCGAGCAAAGAGTTGCAGCCCAGGCGGTTCGCTCCGTGAACCGATACGCAGGCGCACTCGCCGGCGGCAAACAATCCCTCAAAGGGGGTATCGTCGCTGTCAACTGTGACACGTCCGTCGACATCCGAAGCGATGCCGCCCATCATATAGTGACATGTCGGCTGGACCGGAATGGGCTCCCTGGTCGCATCAACTCCGGCATAAGTGCGCGCAAAACCGGTTATTTCTGCAAGTTTGGTGTTTATGACATCTTCACCAAGATGCGTCAGGTCGAGGTGGACATAATCCTTGCCGTCAATACCTTTTCCGGCTCTAATTTCCTCCAGTATACAGCGAGAGACCATGTCCCGGGGCGCCAAATCCTTAATGACCGGGGCATAGCGTTCCATGAAGCGTTCCCCGTTTTTGTTGAGCAATATACCACCTTCGCCCCGGGCGGCTTCGCTGATCAGGATTCCTAATTTGTAAATCCCCGTGGGATGAAACTGCACAAATTCCATATCCTCCAGAGGGGCACCTGCTCTGTATGCCAGGGCCATACCGTCACCGGTTGAGGCAAAGGCATTGGAGGTCGTCTTGAATATTTTTCCGGCGCCCCCTGTGGCCAGCAACACCGCCTTGCTGTAAAATGTGTGCAGTTCACCGGTTGCCAGCTCATAAGCAACGGCTCCACAGCAGCGCCCGTCCTCAACCACCAGGGAAAGCACCTGAAATTCATCATAAAATTTGGTGTTTCGTTGCAGACACTGCTCCCAAAGCGTATCCAGAATGACCCTTCCGGTTCGATCGGCTGCAAAACAGGCCCTTTTAACCGGTGCCTTGCCGAATCCGCTGGTATGTCCGCCAAAAGCTCTCTGGGCTATCTTGCCTTCACTGGTTCGATTGAAGGGTACACCCAGATGCTCAAGCTCAAAAATGGTGCGCGGCGCATCCTTGACCATGGTTTCAATGGCATCCTGATCCCCCAGGTAGTCACTGCCTTTAACCGTATCAAACATGTGCCACTCCCAGCTGTCTTCTTCCTCATTGGCCAGGGCCGCACCAATTCCGCCCTGGGCGGCACCCGAATGTGAGCGGGTGGCAAACACTTTACTGAGCACCGCTACGCTGGCATCTTCACCGATTTCAATGGCGGCACGCAGACCGGCAAGTCCGGCCCCGATAATAATGGTGTCAAATTGATGTTCCATAAATTACCTCATTTTCAAGTGTTAGATGGTTACCGACATCGTCGTTTCTGCAACAGGAGAATAAAAGCGGTATTTAGAAAGGCTTTACTCTGGTTGACGATCACGGCTTGCCTTGACTGGCCGGATGTTACCGGCAGGCAGGCCTGGATACCCGCAAACATTGAGTACTTTGAACCAAAGAAATAGCGGGATCTGGCATTAGGAGTGCAGCAATCGCCCCAAAGGATTTATTTTTAAGCGAAAAGCGTTTACTGAATAAGAAATTTATAGAGTACCGAAAAGAATATGTAAAGGATTTTTTACAAACCGGCTCACAGGACTGATGGAACACGAATGGTCCCAATATTCCCTGGCCCAGACCGAATCCATAAAGTGTCCGTCAAATAAATAGTTGATCATCTATATCACCATCCGCAGCGGTTTTTACGGTAGTCGCACCAGGGCGGGCCATCATTCCATTGTTCCATTATGCTCCGCCGGCGGATGAGCGAAGCGAACTAAGTTCTACTTGACAACTTAAGATCAAATATTACATGTTATGGGTATAGATGGCTGTTTTATCGGCTGCATCAATTCGTAACCGATGCACCCTGGCCATTATTACCGAATTTACCATTTTCTGTCCCGGCGAAGTCTGCTGCTTCTGCTCTTGTCGAAAGTATCTACGTCCAGCACGATTATTGGAATATCCAAAATAAATTTTGATAAACTCGTAAAAAGTCGGATTTAGCAAAACATGAGGTAAATATGCCATCAGGGTCTGTCGAATCCCGTCCCCCAATTGCCTTTGAGGAAATAGAGCACACCGCCGACCGGGCGTTGAGAATTTACGGACGAAACCTGCAGGAGCTGCTCCTCAATGCGGCCAGCGGCCTGAACAGCCTGCTGGGTGCAGTGGACGACATTGACTCGGTGCAGGAAAAAAAATCAATCGACATCGAGGCAATTGATGCCGAAAGCTTATTGGTCGAATGGTTGAATGAGCTTGCTTACTGGGCCGAAACCGAGATGCTCGTTTTCAGTAAATTCGATTTGCAAAACGTTTCGCCAACCCATGTCAAGGCATTAATTTACGGCAAACAAGTCAACCAAATGGAAAAGCATATCAAGGCTGTGACCTACCATAATTTGGAAATAGTTAAAACGGAATCGGGATTGGCGGCCACGGTGGTGTTTGATGTGTGAAAAGTAGGCGGTTTGCCCGTGGACCGGTTAGCCGGTTAAAATAGCGTTCACCAGGCAAATCGCACTAAGATTTCATGGAGAAGATTGGTCCACTATTGATACCCTGGAATATATAATATTCTTGGCGAAGCTATCAACGGGCATGCCGGATAACCGGCAAACGGGCCAAACCGAGTTGTCTCTCAAAATGAAGGTACCGCCCCATGGTCAGTATCAGCGATTTCAATCAAATCGAGGAATATGTCTACGAGGTGCCGGCTTCATATCGTGATGATATGCGGGTGCCGGCTCGCTTTTACGCCGATGCGAAGCTGCTGGAGGGTGTCAAGGACGACAGGAGTCTGGAACAGCTGGTAAACACCGCCACCCTGCCGGGAGCCGTTAAATATGCCCTGGCCATGCCGGATATCCACCAGGGTTACGGTTTTCCCATCGGCGGCGTCCTGGCCACGGAACTCCCCGATGGGGTCATATCCCCCGGCGGCGTCGGCTATGACATCAATTGTGGTGTTCGACTGCTTGCAACTCACCTGGAACAGGAAGAAATAACCCCCTATTTGGATGATTTGGCCTCCGCTCTTTATGCCAATTGCCCCAGCGGTGTGGGCAAAGGGGGCCGCGTCAAACTTAAATCCGGTGAGCTGGAGCGATTATTGGAGCAGGGTTCAGCCTGGGCCTTGAAACGCGGTTTCGCCACTGAATCAGATCTGGAACGAACGGAAGAAAGCGGCTGCCTGGAAGGGGCAGATGCCGCCAGGGTGAGTCCGAGAGCCAAAGAGCGCGGTAAGGGACAAGTGGGAACCCTGGGGGCCGGAAATCATTTTATTGAAATCGATGTGGTGGATACGGTTTTAGACGAATCCGTTGCGCAGCGCATCGGGCTTTTCCAGGGACAGGTTGTTGTTCAGATCCATTGCGGGTCTCGCGGGCTCGGACACCAGGTATGCAGTGATTATGTCAAACGCTTTCAAAAATCGATCAGCCGCTATGGCCTCCGGCTGCCGGATCGAGAACTGGTTTGTGCACCGCTGAGCAGCCCGGAAGGTCAGGATTATCTAATGGCCATGAAAGCGGCGGCCAATTATGCTTTTGCCAACCGCCAGGTTCTTACTTCTCATATACGGCGTAGTTTTGAACAGGTTCTGGCCGGCAAGGTAAACAATCACAATGTATACCAAATTTACGACATTGCCCACAATATGGCCAAAGTCGAAACCCATGAGGTCAATGGCCGTATGGTTAAACTTTGTGTGCATCGCAAAGGCGCCACCAGGGCCTTTGGGCCCGGCTCGCCGGAGCTGCCCGCCGTATACCGGGATATCGGCCAACCGGTTCTGGTGCCCGGTTCGATGGGCACGGCCAGTTGGGTGCTGGTGGGGACATCGGCCGCGATGACTCAAACCTTTGGTTCGACCTGCCACGGTGCCGGCCGGGCAATGAGCCGCAAAAAAGCCAAAAAATTAGTACATGGCCCAAGATTGCGCGATCAGCTGGAGGCCCAGGGAATTCACGTACGGGCCGGCAGCATGTCCGGCCTGGCTGAAGAAGCGCCGACGGCCTACAAGGATGTCGATCGGGTCGTCGAAGTGGTTCATAACGCCGGCATCGCCAAAAAGGTGGCCAAGCTGAGACCGATGGCGGTTATAAAGGGGTAGACTATCAAGAAAAATTGTGAGGTATTTAGGTAAAAAGGTAGAATAAAATCTTTCGGAGCCATGGAGTAATGGAGTACTCCTCGTCTTTGATAAGTTGCAAATACATGTAAACCGATTGTTCAACCAAAAAATTAAAAAGGGGGGGACAACGCCATGAGAGTACAATTTAAAAACATATTGTGCGCCACTGATTTTTCGGATTTCTCCAATCACACGGTCAAATACGGTGTGGCACTGGCCAAGGAATTTGAGGCTCGGCTGATTGTCTGCCACGTAATCGACCTATCCTCGGTCGCCATCTACGGCGAGTTCCAACTGGACCCCATCGGGCAGCAGAATCGAATCATCGAAGACGCCGATGCGCAGCTCAAAGAACTCACCGGTGATCAACCGGTGGAATGGGAACCGCTGATTACGGTCGGTAAACCGGCGGATGAGATCTTCAGAGCAGTTGAAGAAAAAGACATCGATCTGGTGATTACCGCAACCCGCGGCCGGTCCGGACTCAAGCGCTTAATCCTGGGTTCGGTCACCGAGCGCTTAATGTTGACCCTGCCCTGCCCCCTGCTGGTGCTGCGCAGCCCGGAGGGAGATTTTGCAAGTGACCCCGACCCGGAATTCAAGTTGAAGAAAATCCTGGTGGGCTGCGATTTCTCGCCGGATTCCGGTCAGGCACTCAATCACGCACTGAGTCTGGCCCAGGAGTTTCAGGCTGAATTGCACCTGGCCAATGTAATTGAACCGCCGGCACAGCCAAACTTACTGAAAGGTGAAATATCTGCAGCCGAAGAAATACAGGAGGATTATCGTAATCTTCTCACCCAAAAGCTCAAGGACATGGTTCCTGAAGAAGCCCGCAATTGGTGTACCCCGCAGACAAGCCTTTTGGAAGGACAGCCTTATGAAGAGCTCGCCAAATATGCAGAGACAAATAATATCGACATGATCGTGATGGGGATAAGAGGGCACGGTTTGGTCAAGACGCTGTTTCTGGGATCAACCACTGATCGCGTGGTACGCAGATCCCCTTGCCCGGTTCTGTCGGTGGGGTCAAATGTTTCCGGGGAGTAAGGGACTGCTGGTTTCTGGTCGCTGGGTGCTGGCTGCTGGTTACTGGCTGCTGGATAAAAAATGGCTTAAGGCTCAAGACAAACGGCTCAAGGTATAAAACAGTGGTATAGGGTAGAGGGTTTAAGGTATACGGTAGGGAGTAGAATGCCAAAATCTAAAATCAGTAATTAACGAAACCGTTTCATGTTTTATTATTTATCAAAATTTCAATATTTTTCTTGACTTTCATTCATACGTGATGTTAGTTATGAGCATTATCCCATAAATGATTTGGCTCTCGTTGCCTCGATTGTATTTGAATTGAAGCTGGACTGAATAGATAGTTCAGCTTTTTTTATTCTACCGAATTCAAATCAGCAAATCAGTGAGCAACTCAAGATGAGCAAGGTAATCTTAAAATTTCCATTATAGAAGCCTCCAGGGAGTCCAAACCCCCTTGGAGGCTATTTTTTTGAAATCCTTTAGAGTTGGCAATTACCCCAAAAACAACAACATTAAAAGAGAAAGGAGTTTAGTTATGCACAGGAAAATATCAATTCTTATTTTATCATTATTGTTGATAGTCGGATTTTCAGCGTCCGGTCTTGCGGCCAAGGTACCCGCTCCTGAAAAAGGGGGAGAGGGATTCAAAGCGGTAAGCCTGGAAGAATCAAAAAAACTTCACGGAGAAAATGCGACATTCATTGCATGCCACAGTCACACGACTGATTTCATGAAGGGTCATCCTTCCGGCACAATCCACATAACATGTTTGGTTCCGAAAAATCACAAACACATTGACATGCCCCTGAGCGAAGTCGATTTTGACATAGCGCAGCTTCCAAAAGACAAGAGTACTCCCATTATAACCTATTGCGCGTCAAGCACATGATGGAAATCCTATCACACCGCCAGGTTGGCGGTTGCGAATGGCTACAAGAATGTCTACTGGATGAGAGATGGTATCAAGGGGTGGAAAAAGGCAGGGTATGCCACGGAAGGCAAACCGGAACTTCTTGAGGACCTCATTGCTGTGAACAAGAACGATTTTGCCGCGCTAATCATCACCGAAGGGGATGCCAGAAAGCTAAAAAATTGCACGTTTGTCGATTTTCGTGATGAAGCGAAGTTTAAGAAAGGTCATGTCAATGGGGCCAACCACGTTGATTACAGCGACATGTTCTCGAAACCCATGATGGAGGAGCTGAATAAGAGCAACAGCCTGATAATTATTCACGATGTTCCGGCAGACGCGGGTGTCATTGCCGTGACTCTCAAGCTTATGGACTACCCAAATATATATATCCTCAAATAGATATTGGGTAAAAATCGCTCCTCAATAATTAAAGATATGACCGTTTACAAAAGCGCCTAACAGGATAAAGCTGACACCAAACTGCAAATCATCGTAATGGGTTTAACTCGGAGTCTTTGGGCTGCGGTTTGGTGCAGCTTAGGCCGAAAACATTATTTCGACCGTTTTACTGCTGTGTCTGTCAGACTGAAGAGACTCAGTGCGGATTAATTCATGGTAGATCGTCGGCAAACAAACCGTCAAATTTTTTCGTCTACCCTTTTGTGCCGACACCCTGCCCAAAGCAGGGGAAAAACCAGGAAGCTGCGAAAGTGTTGAGATTTTAATTGCGTCCGATTTGGGGCTGATTCTATCGGATATCACAGGTTTCTTCCGGACTTAGATTATCTCAATTTATCGGTGGTGGGCCGATATTCAGTTTTCAATTTCAATCGGTGTTTTGTTTTTTGAGAATCAACTAAAAAAAATAGCTGAATTTGCTCAATTAAGCTCCCCTTACCTCCTCCCGATCCCTAACATCCATCTACCAATGACTGTCCAATGATAGTTTATAATGCTATTCATCAAAAATATTATTTGTCAAAGTATAGAATAATCTTGACAAAAGTACCACTATGTAGCATTTATTAATTACTTGTTCAATTTGCGGCAAAACTTCTCCCGATTCTCCTATTGCACCTGACCTGAAGCGGTTCTCTATTTGCTGAATCTTGCTGCTCATCCGATACTGCGTACCTGTGAATGATCCACCTCCTGAGTTCCTTAGTTTGAAACCTTAAATACGGGGGAAACTATGGCAGATGAAGGC
>JAIVWA010000113.1:0-10121 GCA_049190255.1 Gammaproteobacteria bacterium
CGGATAAGCCCGGGTGTAAGAAGGAGAAACAAATGACTTATCCAGTTTGATCAATTTTTTGGCCCGGGGTCCGGGCAGCGAAGTTTTTATTTGGGGTGATTTCATACAGATTCCTTTCTCGAGTAAAATCGCGATCGGCTTCAAAAAATGTCAAGCAGACCCACCAACAGGTTCATATGATCATTATCGTCTCTAAATACAATAGCTTATCGCGATTTTAAATATACGTCAAGGGTTGAATCCTAAAACGCGTTGCGGGTTGTAAGCGCATAGCGCATAGAGCAGAGAGCAAAGCGTTGAAGGATGGACAGTTTGTCCGATCATCGCGCCATGCTCTATGCGTTTTGCCCTATGCCTTGTGCCCTGCGCCATTTGTCTTATACCCTGAACCTCTGAACCTTTGAACCTTTGAACGCTCATGTAAAACATATGTAAAACCCTTGTCTGCGTATTGACAGTTCAGCAAATATTCTAATAAACTAGCAAAAAAGGCTGGAACCGTTCGCGGGTTAAAATGACACTAATTCACCAAGTCATCCAATCAACCAGTCAACCAGTCAACTAATAAACAATGTTCATGTTAGGAGCAGCGCAATGAAAATTGTCAAAACCATCTGCCTTTTTATCATAATTACATTGGCGGCCGCCCCTACGGGGGCCGCCCAATCCGATCATGAAGTAATCAGCAGACAGGCACAGAAGGCCTACCAGGACGGCAACTGGAATGATGCCTATCAGTTATATCGCAAACTGAGCCTGGAGGTGGTCAATGATCCTAAAATGGTCGGCCGTGACTTTGTGCAGGCCTGGCAGTGCCTGCGCAATCTGAACCGAATAAATGAGCTGGATGAATTTCGCGAAGCGGTGATTGAAAACCATATTGATAACTGGCGCCTGCTGCAGGCAGCCGCCGGCAGCTACAGCCGGAACAACCACTGGGGCTATATGGTGGCCGGTGAATTTCAGCGCGGTTCACATCGCGGCGGCGGCAAATACGTCAACGCCGTCGGGCGGGATCGCGTCAGGGCTTTGCAATTGATGAACCGGGCGTTAACTTTGGCTGCCCGTGATTCCTCGCAATCCGAAGTTGCAAGTTTCTATCTGGATTTCGCCCGCATCATTCTTCAATACAGCGGATCCAGTCAGTCCTGGCGGCTTCAATATCTAACCGACCTGACCCGTCTGCCCGACTACGAGCCCGGCTACGGGTACGGCAGCGGTACCCAGGGTGCCCCGGTGGATGGAAAAGGAAACCCTGTCTTTTACGAAATTCCGGACACCTTTCAATCAGCCAAATCAGATGGTGAACGCTGGCGATGGTTGCTGGCCAATGCTGCCAAAATAAACCCTGATCTGGAAACCCATGTCAAATATACCCTGGCAACTTTTCTTCACAGTCAGTTCGGAGTTCAAACCCTGTCATCCTACGGACACTTTTTTGCCCGCAGCGCCTCAGCACCGGATAAGGATGCGCTAAAGGATGAACTGCGTCCCTATGAAGTTCACACGCTGGCTGATAATGAAACCCTCGCCCGGTTAGCAGTCGGCGTGAAACGTTTCAGCCTTCCGGATGAATTTAATTATATCAATCTTTTTAAACAGATCCTTCAAAGCCCGAATATGGGATACGCGGATGATGCCGCCCTAAATCTGGCCCGGATTTATGAAAACCGCAGATTGTATGATCATGCTGTCGATTTCTGGGAACACTACAAAAAATACAACTCATCCCATGCCCGGCAGAAAATTGATCAAATCCTGGATAACTGGGGGGTTTTTGAGCCCGTCGGAAACCAGCCTTCCGGACGCCTTCCGACGGTGGAATATCGCTTTCGCAACGGCTCGCGGGTCAACTTCAGAGCCTACCGTATCCGGATGACGACCCTGCTAAAAGACGTTAAGGCTTATATCCGATCCCATCCTCGGCGCCTGGACCGTCGCAAGGTGGAGATCAACAACATCGGATGGCGCCTGGTCCATGAAAACCAGACCCGATACATCGGCAAAAAAACGGCCGATTGGGACCTGGAGCTGACCCCGGATAAACGACACTGGGATCGGCGTGTCACCGTCAAGGTCCCCGAATCGCTTTCCCGGGCCGGTGCTTACCTGCTGGTGGCCAGGATGCAAGACGGCAACCCGGCCCGCATTATAATATGGGTGAGCAATACGACGATCATAAAAAAGCCCCTCAACCAACAGGTATTGTATTACCTGGCCGACGCCGTCAACGGCCAACCGCTGGGCAACACAACCGTTGATTTTTTCGGTTACCGCACCGAAAGAATCAAAAATACCAAACGCTATCGAATCCTTCATAAAAGTTTTACCCGCCAAACAGACAAAAACGGTCAGATTATAATGGGGCCGGCGGAAATGGAAAATAACTATCACTGGCTGGCATCGGTCAGCACCAATGATCGCCTGGCATACCTGGGATTTTCAGGTATCTGGTACCCGAACTATTACGACCGTGAATACAACCAGACCAAAACCTTTGTCATGACCGATCGGCCTGTTTACCGGCCCAAACAAAAAGTCCGGTTCAAGCTGTGGGTGCGCCATGCCAAATACGATAAAACCGATACATCCGCTTATGCCGGTCATCAGTTTACCGTAATGGTCTACAATCCTAAAAACGAGCAAATCTATACGCGCAATATCCAGGCCGATGCCTATGGCGGACTCGAGGGGGAGTTTGAGATCCCGCCGGATGCGCCCCTGGGTGTTTATCGCATTTCCCACGGGTCCGGAATCGTCTATGGCGGAAACACTTTTCGTGTTGAAGAATATAAAAAGCCCGAGTTCGAAGTAACAGTGGAGGCACCCACAGAGCCGGTGAAACTGGGTGAAAAAATCCCGGCGGTCATCAAAGCCAACTACTACTTCGGCTCACCGGTAACCCAGGCCACTGTAAAATACAAAGTTTACCGGGTCAGAGAGGATGACCGCTGGTATCCTACTTTTTACTGGGATTGGTTTTATGGACCGGGCTACTGGTGGTACGGATATGACTATTCCTGGTATCCCGGATGGGTCCGGTGGGGCTGCAAAAGGCCTGTCTGGAGCTGGTGGCCCCATCATTCGAGTATTCAACCGGAAATCGTGGCCGACGGTGAAGTGAAAATCGGTGAAGACGGTACGGTACGAATCGAAATCGATACCGCACTGGCCGGCTTGATCCATCCGGACACGGATCATCGCTATACCATTACCGCCGAAGTGCGCGACCAATCCCGGCGAACCATTGTCGGCCAGGGCCATGTACTCGTGGCCCGTCAACCGTTTAAAGTCTACGCCTGGACCGATCGCGGGCACTATCGCGTGGGCGATACCGTGCAGGCCGGGTTCAAGGCCCAGACCCTGGCACAGAAACCGGTGCAGGGAAAAGGTTTGCTGAAACTGCTTCGTATCACCTACGAAGATAAAAAACCCCTGGAGGCAGAGGTCGCCCGGTGGGATCTGGATACCGATTCAGAAGGCCGGGCCGGCATTCAATTGCAGGCGACGCAGGCCGGGCAGTACCGCTTGTCTTACCAGTTAACGGATAAAAAAGCCCACGTCATCGAAGGTGGTTACATTTTCACCGTGCGCGGTGAAGGTGATGACGGCGCCCGCTATCGTTTTGCCAAAATCGAACTGGTCCCGGACAAACAGGATTATGCCCCGGGTGACCATGTCCGCCTCATGATCAATACCGATTATCCAGGGGCTGCCGTCGTTCTTTTTGTCCGTCCGGCCAATGGTATTTATCTGCCACCCAAAATTATCCGCATGACCGGCAAAAGTACGGTTGAAGAAATTGGGATCACCCCAAAAGATATGCCCAATTTTTTCGTCGAGGCCATCACCGTCTATGAGGGCAAAGTCCACACCGAAACCCGTGAAATCATCGTGCCGCCGGAAAAACGGGTGCTCAATGTCAACATCGAACCTGCCAAAAAAGATTACCGGCCGGGGGAAAAGGCCGGCTTTAAAATAAAGCTCACCGATTACAGCGGTGAACCGTTTCAGGGAACCGCCGTGATGACCGTCTATGATCGTGCCCTGGAGTATATCTCCGGGGGCTCCAATGTTCCCGAAATCCGCAGCTTTTTCTGGAAGTGGCGGCGGCAGCATTATGCCCGGACGGAATCCAATATGGCCCGCTGGTTCTACAATCTCATCAAGAAAAATGAAACCCCCATGGGCAATATCGGTGTGTTCGGCCACCTGATGACCCAGGATATAACGGCCGGCAAAGAGGTCGGTTCAGGTGAGATCGTGATGGAGGAATCCGAACGATCGGATATGGCGCCGGCCCCGTCTGATTTCAAAAACGCCGCCAAACCTGCAGCCATGAAAAGAGCCAGGTCCGCCGGTTTCGATGACAACGAAGGGGGCCGCCGCGAACAGGAACCGGTCGATGGCTCAGCGGCCTCGCCGGACCTGGTTAAACCCCATGTGCGCACCAAATTTGCCGACACCGCTTACTGGGCCGGAACCATTCAGACGGATGCCGCCGGGATGGCCGAAGTTGATTTTGCCATGCCGGAGAATTTGACCGGCTGGAAAGTGATGGTGTGGTCCATGGGCCACGGTACTAAAGTGGGCCAGGGTTCGGTGGAGGTTGTGACCCGCAAGGATTTGATCCTGCGCCTGCAGGCCCCGCGATTTTTTGTGGAAACAGACGAAGTCGTGCTCTCGGCCAATGTCCATAATTATTTAAAAAATAAAAAGACCGTCCGGGTTCGACTGGAATTTGAGGGCGGCTGCCTGGCCCTGATGAAAGGAGACAAAAGTGAGAAATCGGTAATCATCGATCCGGACGGTGAAAAACGGGTAGATTGGCGCGTGACGGTGGTTAAAGAAGGCCAGGCCGTCATCCGCATGAAAGCACTCACCGATGAAGAGTCCGATGCCGTTCAAATGCAGTTTCCCGTTTATGTCCACGGCATGACCAAACAGGTCCCGCGAAGCGGTGTCATCCGTCCTGAAGCGACCGAGGCCTCGGTTTTATTTCAAGTACCGGCCGAGCGGCGCGTGGGTGAGTCGCGACTTGAACTGCGCTTTACACCGACCCTGGCCGGCGCCATGGTGGATGCCCTGCCGTATCTGGCAAGCTATCCTTACGGCTGCACCGAACAGACCTTAAACCGCTTCCTGCCGACGGTTATCACCCAGCGCATACTGGTCCAAATGGGGCTGGATTTGCAGGCCATAAAAGAAAAACGAACCAACCTCAACGCCCAGGAAATCGGCCATGACCGGCAAAGGTCCGGCCAGTGGCTGCGCTATGACCACAACCCGGTGTTCGACGAAAAAACTGTGGCTGATATGGCGGCCGCCGGCATTAAACGGCTTGCCGCCATGCAGCTGTCGGATGGCGGTTGGGGCTGGTTCAGCGGATATGGTGAAAAATCCTACCCCCATACCACGGCCACCGTGGTTCATGGTCTTCAAATCGCCCGGGATTCAAAGGTAAAGCTCCCCGCCGGCATACTCGAGCGGGGGATACAGTGGCTGCAGAACTACCAGGAAAAAGAAATCAAGCGGCTCAAACGCTGGGAGCGCCAAAAGAAAGACGGCAAATCCCGCGCCGACAACCTGGACGCCTTTGTTTACATGGTGCTGGTGGATGGGGGTATCGATCGCCGGGAAATGCGCGACTATCTGTATCGCGACCGCAACTACCTGGCGGTGTATGCCAAGGCTATGTTCGGCATGGCGCTTTATGAATTGGAAGATGTCAGCAAACTAAATATGATTTTGCAGAACATCGAGCAATACCTGGTGTCCGATGATGAAAACCAGACCGCCTACCTGAATCTGCCCAACAGCTCATACTGGTGGTACTGGTATGGCAGTGAATACGAGGCCCATGGATACTATCTCAAGCTGTTATCCCGCACAGAGCCCCAAAGCCAAAAAGCGTCCCGGCTGGTAAAATATTTGCTCAACAACCGCAAGCACGCCACTTACTGGGAAAGCACCAGAGATACGGCGGTGATTGTGGAGGCTCTCGCAGAATACCTCACCGCCAGCGGTGAAGACCGTCCGGATTTGACCCTGGATATTTATTTTGACGGCACGAAGGCCAAAACCGTGAAAATAAACGCTGAAAATCTTTTCACTTTCGACAACAAATTTGTTCTGGAAGGCAGCGATATTACCACCGGCGATCACAAACTGACACTGAAAAAGACCGGCAAGGGTCCCATTTACTTCAATGCCTACCTGGATTATTTCACCCTCGAGAATTTTATCACCCGCGAGGGTCTGGAAATTAAAGTAAACCGCAGCGTTTTCCGCTTGAAGGAAGTGGATAAGAAGGTCAAGGATGTGGGATCCAGCGGCCAGGTGGTGGATCGCAAGGTGGAAAAATATGAACGGGTGCCGCTGGAAAATCTGTCGGCAGTTGACAGCGGAGATCTTGTCGAAATAGAGCTGGTGATAGAAAGCAAAAACGATTATGAGTACCTGGTCTTTGAAGATATGAAGGCCGCCGGATTCGAACCGGTAGCAGTGCGCAGCGGTTATGGCAGCAACGAAATGGGGGCCTACGTGGAATACCGCGACCGCAAGGTTTGCTTCTTCGTGCACCGCTTGGCCCGCGGACGGCACAGCATCAGTTATCGATTACGGGCTGAGATACCGGGAAAATTCAGCGCCCTGCCCACCCGGGCCTATGCCATGTATGCACCGGAGCTCAAGGCCAACTCGGATGAGATAAAATTAGTCGTTAGGGATAACTAGTGGTTGACCGAAAACCCAGCTCAATCGATTTGTTGGGTTTCGCCGTTTAGATCATGGCGCGCAAGATGCTTGATTTTCGTAGGTTGGGTTGAGGTACGAAACCCAACATAACCGAACGGGCTCTACCCAACCTACCAAAATCACGACTTTCCGTTCAGGCATTAACTAAGCATCCGGCCGATCGGATTGTTACGGCAACCGCAAGATTAAAAAACTATACCCTGCTGAGGGCCGACCGCAAAATTCTGTCCTGTCCCCATGTAAATGCCGTATGGTAAAACGTCTTTGGATTGACAATTGACCATTGAGGGAGAATAATAATTGAAGATTGGCGATTGGGGATTTTTGAAACTGGAGATTTAAATCGTTCCTCCAATGATGATGGCGCTTATCTCGTTCAGAATGTTTTTTAGATAGGCCGTTTCTTCACCGGGGCCGAAATATTTTTGAATATTTGAGGACAGAACGATAGAGGATGAATTGATGGATTTTTCAATTTCTGAGATGAACTTTCGTATCACCGGATTGCTGAACGAATTGCAGACTGGGCCTTTCGCCACCGCTCAAGGAGTTTTGCAAATGCATACCAGTCAAAAAAATCGGACTCATCCCCGACCTGGCCAGATTCAAACTTTTTAAGGAAAGTCCGAGTGTTAAGCTGGTGTTTTTGCTCCAACTCCTTCAAAGCGCTTTTATAAAAGCCCATGGCGTTTGAATAGAGGTCATATTCACGTTTTAGCGATGTCTTGATTTCGCTGGTCTGTTCCATAGTGTATTTATACAAAGACAGGTGTTAAAAGTCAAAGGTTTGGATTAGAGCCGTCAATATTCAATCAATATTTTCATTCACCTGAAAAGATCAGGGTATGACGTAATCGTGGGCTGGATTGGGGGAAATGAGATTGATTTCGCATGTGAATATAAGAGATTTTGAAGATTTCCCTAAAATGCATTTTATGATAGATATTAAATCCTAAAATGCATTTTAACGGAGGAAATATGATTTACCTGATCAATACATTCAACCCTCACTGGGAAGGGCACGCCCTGCCTGAATGGACGTAGCCAAAACGGCGCGTTTTCGGGTATATGCTGATGATACCCGTTTAATCCGGTCTGTAGCAGAAAAGTGGGGGGCGCCCTTTTCAGTGATGGTTACATCCGAGACATTCGATTTTTCAGACCCATCGATCCTGCGTGTGCCGGCCTTTATGCTTTAGAGAGGAGGTGGGGTGTGAATCAAGACTGTTGGTTATTGGAATATCCGTGGCAATTTGTGTTATGCCGATTTTCAGTCCTTCCGAATTCCACCATCAGGCACGCAAACAAAAATAAAGAACAAAAAAATGCTATATTGGACCTACCGAATCTACAATTTCCCGCCCTAATGCCCTGAAATCACCTTGTGTTTTTGGTATTTATGTTTTCATTGAAATGTTCGTTGTGATATGTGATGCGTATCTGAGGATTTTTTATGAGTTTAGAAATGTGGATAGCTTTTGTAATTGCAGCGACGATCCTTATGGTGATCCCGGGTCCGACAATAATATTGGTGATAAGTCAAGCGATAGCATATGGACGCAGGGCGCTTATACCACTTGTTTTCGGAGTGGTGCTGGGTGATTTTACAGCAATGTCTCTATCGCTTTTGGGGCTCGGAGCAATTTTGGCTACCTCCGCAGAGGCTTTTTTTGTGCTGAAGTGGATCGGTGCCATCTACCTGATCTATCTTGGTATCAAGCATTGGCAATCAAATTCGGAAGGGCGGAAAATCAGCTTTGCAACTGCCGGAGTTTCGAATCGATCGCTTTTTAAGAATGCATTCGTTGTGACGGCATTGAACCCCAAGGGCATCGTATTTTTCGTTGCTTTCCTGCCCCAGTTCATCAGCCCGATCGGTCATGCCGCGCCGCAATTTTTAATACTTGGTGCAACGTTTCTTTTGCTTGCAGCTATAAACGCCACATTATATGCTGTTTTTGCCGGCCATCTTGGTGAAACAGTTCAGAATTCAAGAGCTCGTCGCTGGTTCAATCGCTGCGGCGGCAGCGCCCTGATCGGCGCAGGCGTTTTTACAGCTGCTATTCAACGGTCTTCCTAACTGGTTCGCAAAATGGACTGGACCGCTAAGAAGTAAACCGGCTAATCTTAATTGAGTTTGGTTTATATGGAAATTTCGCGCCAGAGCCTTATCCTGATCAATGCCAATATTATAACCTTAGATCCTTTTTGCCCTCAGGCTACCTGGGTAGCTATCGAGAATGATAAAATCGTTGCAACCGGATCCGGAAAAGATTGGAAGAATTTAAGGGATAAAAATACCGGCATTATCGACTGCAGCGGAAAAACAGTTATCCCCGGCCTTATCGATGCTCACCTTCATCTGGTCTCCTATGCCAAAAGCTTTGTAACTTCGGACCTCAGTCCGGGCAAGAATGTTCATTCGATCTCAGATATTCAATCAATTATTCATAACTGTTCACAAAACAGGCCATCCGGCCAGTGGATCTTTGGCAGAGGGTATAATGAATTCTATTTGGCAGAAAAGCGACATCCCAACCGCTGGGATCTGGATAACGCAACGCCGGAGCATCCTGTCAGACTTACCCATCGATCGGGACACGCCCACGTTCTCAACAGCCTGGCGCTTAAGCTCGTTGGGATAACCAGAGAAACCGGTGATCCTGAGGGCGGCATCATTGAGCGGGATTTGAAAACAGGTGAGCCGACAGGATTACTCTACGAAATGGGAGATTTTTTGTATGATCGAATTCCCCCGCTTGCCCCTGCCGAGCTTGAAAAGGGTTTACAGATGGCGAATCAGGAACTTATTTCTCTGGGCCTTACCAGTATCCAGGATGCGTCATCCCGCAACGATACCGAACAATGGGAACTTCTCAAATCCTGGAAAGAATCCGGCATCCTGTACCCCCGGGTGAATCTGATGATGGGAATTTACGCCTTTAAAAAAAATAGCAAGCAACACCATTTAAACGAGTTAAACCAAAACCAACTCCGGTTGGGTGCCGTCAAAATTATTCTGGATGATACCACCGGCCGGCTGCATCCTTCGCAGTCGGAATTAAACCAGATGGTGTTCGAGGTCCATCATGCCGGGCAGCAAATTGCGATTCATGCGCTCGAAGAAAAAGCTGTTAAAGCTGCCTGCCAGGCCATCCAATTTGCCCTGGAGAAGTCTCCTGCAGAAGACCACCGCCACCGCATCGAGCACTGCGCCGTGTGCCCGCCGGATTTAGCCCGAAAAATCGCTTCTCTGGGTATAACGGTGGTGACCCAACCCGCCTTTATCTACTTTCACGGTGAACGCTATCGCGACACCGTCCCGGATGAGCAGTTGAAACATCTGTACCCGATCAGGACCCTTC
>JAIVWA010000114.1:0-10086 GCA_049190255.1 Gammaproteobacteria bacterium
GCTTTGATCGATATCAGTCCTTATAAACATGACGGTCCGGGAGGGCGTGGGACACCATCCGGGGTGCACAAGGTGACCATGCCGGATGGTTATCGGGGGCCGCACAAAGGCTCGGGCGCAGAGATCGGTTCAAAATATGCCGGTTATGTCCGCCAGGCCGTTGATCGGATTCAATCCGCCGGCAAAGGACTATCGGCTTTTATCTGCGAAAGCATGCTGGGGTGCGGGGGACAGATTGTTCTGCCGGAAAATTACCTGGCCCAGGCGTTCAAGCATGTGCGTGCGGCCGGGGGCGTGTGTATCATCGATGAAGTTCAGGTCGGGTTCGGGCGCGTGGGAAGCCACCTGTGGGCCTTTGAAACCCAGAATGTCGTGCCCGACATTGTGACCCTGGGCAAACCCATCGGTAACGGTCACCCGCTGGCGGCCGTCATCACCACTCCTGAGATAGCCGATGCCTTTGCCAACGGTATGGAATATTTCAATACCTTTGGCGGCAATCCGGTATCTTGCGCCATTGGGATGGCCGTGATGGACGTGATTGAAACCGAGGGACTCCAGGAAAATGCTTACCGGGCCGGAAAACGCCTCATTGACGGGCTGAAAGGTTTGATGAATAAATTTCCGCTTATCGGTGATGTACGCGGCCGGGGCCTTTACATTGGCGTCGAGCTGGTATTGGACTGCCAGACCCTTGAACCGGCAACCGAACATGCGGATTATATTATCAATCGTATGCGCGACCACGGCATATTGATCAGCACCGACGGACCGCTGGAAAATGTCCTGAAAATGAAGCCCCCGATCGTATTTTCAGAGAATAATGCCGATGAGGTTGTAAATGCGCTGGATAAGATACTGCAGGAAGATTGCCTGCAGGTTCAATATTAGATTTTACCACGGAGGCACAGAGGACACAGAGGTACTGTTTTTTTGTGGGATCGGGAGACGACGATCCAACAAAAGCTTGCAGCCTTGCGGGCAGACAACATTACGCTTCGATTTTTTTGCCGCGAAGCGGCTGAGTTCTTTTCCCCGGGCGTCGCCTGCCCGCCATCGCGAGCCTGATTACTTTCGCTCAGGCGAGGCGGGCGGGTCTCCTGCCCGGGGAAAAATAAACTTTCTCCGTGAACTCAGTGCCTCGAGCGTAGCGGGTGGTAAAATAACAAAACACGCATTCTCATATATGTCAGCTGTGTCTAAATAAATATGAACTTATTATTAGGACGCGCAATGAACAAATTAAGAAAGTTAACTAGCAGACCCATGCCGTGGTTGTGCCTGGCGCTGGTTGTCGCTTCCCTTGGCAGCGTCTGTATGGCCAAGGATGTGGCCGTCATCAGGATTAAGTATCGCTGGGCCAGGGAATTGGCGCCGATCGTTCAAAGTATGCTTTCACCGGACGGCTCTGTTACCGTCAGTGAGAGAGTGAATTCTCTGGTCATTGTTGATAGCCCGGACGCCATCCAGCGGGTACGCGCTTATCTGGATCAGTTTGACAAACCCCTGAAGCAGGTGAGAATCAGGGTTCGATTCTATGAACAGCGAAGCGGTGAGGCCGGGTCGGTTTCTGCCCGTGGCCGGGTCTCCGGTGACGACTGGCATGCGGCAACCGGCGGCAGGAGGAAAGACGGTGCGGACATTTCCGTCGAGGAGGGCCGTCGCCATCGGACGAACTTTTCTGAACACGCTGTTATCGCCACCGCGGGTCAGGCGGCCTATATTATCGCCGGAAAAGAAATTCCCTACCATGATCGCTGGCCGGACCTCTCCCTGCGGTATGGATCAGGTGTGAATACAGTGACATTTCAGGTTGTTGAAACCGGTTTTGAAGTCACGCCCACAATTTTTCAAGACAGTGTCCTGATAAGGATAGTTCCCCGCATGGCCTATGATGATGACAAAGATGCTGTTGTCCGTTTTTATGGGGCTCAAACCGAGGTGACGGTTCCATTCGGGCGCTGGGTTGAAATCGGCGGGGTGGCGGATCAAAAAAATGAAGTCATCAAAGAAATCCTTTCCCGGGGCAGAAACGATCAAACCACGTCCATGTCCATGTTATTGATGGCGGAAAGGCTCAAGTGAGGGGCTGCGCCCTAAAAATGTTTTACACCGATTCCATACGAATAGGATGACTTCTTATCAAACAACGGCTGACGCCACCTGACTTCGGCCAGATACTTTTTAGGAGCAGAGGTATCAGGTAAGTGATTTATTTTTATTCGAATTTTTCTGCTGGGGCGCGGGGCATAGTCGGTTTCCAGATACATACCGCTTTTGCTGTAATTGAACATTGTTCCGTCATAACGATATCCTGTACGATTGTCCTCAACCAAAACGGGCGTTTTAAAATAAAAACGCTCGCCGTTTCTCAGTTCCGAATTCGCCATCATTTTGGCACCTTCCTCATGGTTTGAGCACCGGTTCATCATTGAAGGTTAAGACACTTTTGCCTTGTGTCAAAGGATAAATTTATTCGATGAGTCCTACTAACCCCTCAAAGTCATCGATTATAAAATCTGCACCGGCTCGAATCAGTTTTTTTCTCAAACTGTCCTTTGCGGGCGCCGATATAAGCAGACCCACCCCTTTATATCCTGCCTTCGAGCGGGAGGCTGCCACCATATCATCCGGCATGTCGCCGACATAATAAAATCCAAGAAATTTATCTTGCAGGGCTTCCGCGATGGCATCAAGCATAAAGGGGTGCGGTTTGCTGAGTGATACTTTTTCCCCCGTTTCGTTAAATATTCTATTTTCTTCCATCAGACAGTCGTCCAGAGTAAAGATCATTTTAAAATATTTCTTCAGGTCAAAATAATCTAATGGATAGGCTGCCTCCGCTTTCGGACGGCCGGTCGCAATGGCCAGAACATTATGGCGGGAAAGATCATCCAGAACAGATCGCTCGATGAGCACTTTTTCCCTCAGTATATAGCCGTTGCTGTTGTAAACGCTCGGTTTCAAATTATAGGTGGATTTAAATAATTCATGCCCCAGATAGATTTCCTGAAAGATCTGTTTTATGATATTGCCGCTGCCCACGTCGCCCGTGTACAACTCCGATATGAAGCCATCCTGCAACTTGCCTTTTTGCCTCAGTAAGGTCGCCAACGGCTGATCGGTGGATTCCAAAAATTCGGTGATAAGGGCAACATCACATTGACTTAAGGTTTCCTGCCACCTTGTCCAGGGATCCTGGCTGACATGGATGTTGGGATTTTTAGTCAATGAATACAGCAGATTGATGATCTCGCAGGTCAGGTCCCAATCATTGTTCAATCCTCCGCTCTGTTTGACTGTCGCAAGATCGGCGAGCTCAAAAAGAGGTTCCGGCAGGGTCTCCGAAGCCTTGGCAGGTTGAAAAAATAGTTTTGTTGTCTGGCGGACAACATCCCGATAGGAACCGGAAACATCTATAATGACGCCATCCATGTCGAATATGATCAGGTTTTTATGTTTCATTTTGCATTTCGATATCACAAAACAGTTTCCAGCAGCAAGAAAATTAAAAGCTCATAGCCTATAGCTCATAGCTCAATGCAACCTTCTTTTAGTAATCCTTCAGACTATCAGCTTCTTGATTTTTGAGCAAAAGTAGTCCTAGAGCGTTTGTCAGAATAACGTTCCGATATCAGTGGTTCAACCAGGCTTGTTTGGATTATCAATAACGTCTATGGCTGGAACCAAACGCTCTAATATTTTTTTTATTTTAAAATGGCCTTTCTAGCGGGCCACTGTTTGACAATTGGCAGATCACCACCGCACGGATTAAATAAGTAAAGGCCGGGGCAGATATTAGTATCGGCCACATTGTTTCCCAAAAGCATATATTTTTTAGTATCAAAAAAATAACATAGCGGTTGTCATAAACTACAATAATTTTCAACCGCTACACAGATGCATCTTTGTTTGTTAGAAACTCGGTTCAAACGGAACATATTTATGACAACCGGTATAACCACTCACGAACTCATGAGCTAATCAAACTCTACTTTTAGCAGCCCATTAATCTCCTCCGGAAACCCCATGCAGACACTTTCTCCCAAAAGGCGACCCAGGGCGGCGACATCGGGGGTGCCGATGGCCGGATTAAAATAAATACGCGGTGAGAAGATCAGGTGAAAGCGGGCATGGTCGTCTTGGGAGGAACCTGCGAAAAAGCTCATATTGAAGTTGTAGATTCCCATCCGGTCATAGGCGGCCATCAACTTTGTGAGGCCTGCCGCCAGATCGTTCAAATCCTGATCGGTGAGTTCGAGGGTCGAACGAATGCCATCCACTACGGCGGTCACATCACCAACAGCTCCCAGGGGTGCAAAAACAGTCAGCCACTTCGTACGGCCAATCTCGCCCAGAAACCGATCAGCGTTGGCTTTCTCTGCTGCTACCAGGTCGTCCCAGTAATTCGAACCATGCTTATCCATATAGTTTCTGGCGGCCTCTAATTTCTCTCGCAGAAAATTGGGGGCAAACGAACTTGCGAACACCTGCAGGTGGGGATGTATAATCGAGCTGCCCGAGGCCGGCATGTAATTCCAACTGATCAGGTGATATACCGACTCGGGATGTTTTATCTTATCCAGGTGCCGAAAGTATTTTAGCGCCAGACGAAAACCATCAGCGATACGCCGGGGTTCAATTTCGGTCATGGGGATGTAATGACGATTTCCCAGTGTGGCCACCGCACTCAGCCGGTCATAGGGTGCGATGTTGGGAAATAAAACCTTGTTATCCAGCGTCATGCGGCCGCCGGGAATGATCTCTTCCGGAAAGCAGGGAGTCACCTTGAGTACTTTATCCGCGCAGAACGGACACCACGATTCGGTCCCGGCAACCAGCTTGTTCAGATCCGGTTTTTCCCATTTAAGCTCCCTGAAATGGCAGATTCGCGAGGTCCTGCCGGTGAGCGGATCCTTGCGGATTTCATTGGGGATATTGTTGCGTGCCATGTTGTCGTTAGGATCTAATAGAACTGTTTCTCTTGCAATCGCTTCGAACTGCATAATTTCCCCCGGAAATTAGTTGATTAGTTAATAAAAGGTTTCGGTATAGATATTAGAGCCCTCAAACAGCTCATCCACCAGCAGGGTAGCATCGCGGATCATTTTAATTTCAAAAGTCTTTTTTGAAAGCCACCGATGTTCAATTATTTCGGCGGAATAATCTTTTTCACTGGTCGTCACGATTTCTTCCAGGGGATATCAGAAAGGCCGTGGAGGCGGTTGCACTCCCGGGCCAAAACAAACAGGTAATCCGAAAGACGATTCAAATATATCAATGCCCTTTTTAGCTGCTCGGTTGCTTTATCGTCCTCAGACTTATCCACTACAAGGACCGCATGCCGCTCTGTTCTTCGGCATATACTTCTGGCCACATGCGCCCATGACGCCGTCATATGCCCACCGGGTAGAATAAAATTTTTTAGATCCGGCAACTGATCTTCAAGCCGGTCGATTGCTTTTTCCAGGAAATCGATCTGCTCTTCTTTGATTTCTTCAAGAGATTCCAGGGCGGGTGAATTCGCAGTTGTAGCCAGCCAGGCGCCGATGATAAATATATCCGCCTGAATTCGCTGCAATTCGTTGATAAGATCTGATCTATCGGAGGGTAAATTGGCAATCAGGGCACCGATGATCGAGTTAAGTTCGTCTAAGTCACCGTAGGCCTCAAGACGCTCGCTGGCCTTCGATACCCTTTCGCCACTGAAAAGACTGGTTTTTCCCCGATCACCGGTACCCGTGTATATTTTCATGATTACTTCTTAATATCTGATATTGCGATTGCGGTCAATAATCGTAATCGTTCAAGGGTTACCAATATCAATTTGAAAAGATTTCCACGAAAAAGGCCTGCATGAATTTCCAGGAACGTTCATCCGCCTTTTTGTTGTAGGCAATCCCCTTGATTCCCACCTGATCGGCAGCCGGATTGGTGAACGAGTGCACGGCCCCGCCAAAGTAGATCATTTGCCAATCCGCACCGGATTTGCGCATACCGTCCTGGAAGGCCTGGATGGCTTCAGCGGAAATGAATCCATCATCGGCCCCGTGACAGATGAGAAATCTGGCTTTGATCCGGTTGCGATCATCCGCTTTGGCCGCGGTCAGCCCGCCGTGAAAGCTTACTACACCGGCGAGATCCGCACCGCTGTAAGCCAGTTCAAGCACGGTGGTGCCGCCGAAACAGTAACCGATGGCGGCAATCCGGCCGGGATCCACGCGGCTATTATTCCTGAGAATTTCCAATCCGGCGCCTGCCCGCTGACGCATAATCGGCTTGCCCCTGAGATGGCCGGACAATTCTTTGGCCTTTTGGGGTTCTTTGGTCCAGATGCCTTTGCCGTACATGTCCAGGGCGAATGCCACGTATCCAAGTTTGGCCAGTTTTTCCACCCGGTCCCTGACATAATCATTGAGTCCCCACCATTCGTGGACTACCAGTACGCCGGGCTGTTTGCCTTTGACGGCATCATCATAGGCCAGATAGCCCTCGAGGACGGTCCCATTGTGATTGTACTCCACCGGTTGGGATACCACTTTGGCATTGGCTGACACCGCCAGAGATATTACCAGTATAATGAAAAGGATTTGCTTCATAATTGCCTCCTTTGCGTGATATTTTTGATTGATCCAAAGAAGAATTTCCGGTTCAGGGGATCAATTACCATATCAAGTTATGTACTGGTCCTTTTAAGTCAATAGTCAGGAAACAGTTCACCGGAGGAGAAGCGAACAGGAAAAGTGACCCAGGGAGGGACAGGGTTACGAAACCAGAATTTTCTTCATCGTGGCGCCGTCAATGTTACCGCCGCTGAGAATGATACCTACCCGACCTTCGGGTCTAACGGAACGGCCCAGTAAAGCGGCGACACCGAGGGCACCCGATGGTTCTACTACCAGTTTCATGCGGTAAAATAGAAATTTGACGGCGTCCACAATAGCGCTTTCCGATACCGTTTTCATGTCATCAACATATTCCAGTACCAGGGGGAACGTAACCTCACCCAGAGATGGGGTCCGGGTCCCGTCGGCGATGGTGGGCGGATTTTTTACGGTATGCAGTTTTCCAGTCTGAAAGGATTTGGTGGCATCATCGGCCAATTCCGGTTCAATCCCGATCACGCGGCAGTGTGGATTCATGCCTTTGGCAGCCACCGCACATCCGCTTAACAGTCCACCGCCGCCGCACGGCACCAGCAGCATGTCCAGAGTTTTGACTTCCTGAAGCAGTTCCAGGGCGGCGGTCCCTTGCCCGGCAACTATGTTGATATGATCATAGGGCGGCACCAGGGTATGTCCGTGCTTATTTTCGAGATCGCGGCAAATTTTTTCACGGGTGGTTTCCTCAGGGTCATACCCGACCACGGTGGCGCCATAGGCTTCAGTGGCTGTTCGTTTGATTTCGGGTGCGTTGTCCGGCATGACGACCACCGTCCGGATTCCCAGCAGACGCCCCACCAGCGCCACGGCCTGTGCATGGTTGCCCGATGAATAAGTAATAACACCCCGCTTTTTTTGCTCTTCCGTAAGCTGGGACATGGCATTAAAAGCACCGCGAAACTTAAAGGCCCCCATGCGCTGCAGATTTTCACATTTGAGAAAAATTCGTGCTCCCGTGATATCATTCAAGATTTGGGAAGTCATGATAGGAGTCACATGGGCGTGACCCTCTATCCTCTTTTGGGCTGCTTGTACTAGATCAAAGATATCCATGAGCATAATTTGTTATCCAATGCATTTAAACCGACGAAAAAATTCCAAATTCCAATCTCCAAAATACAAATAAATCTCAAATTCCAATCTCCAATGACCAAAACAATCCGCCTGCGACAGGGTGTTCAGCTGAGATTCACTCGAAGTTAGCAGTAAAGTCAAATTTGGAATTTTGGTCATTGTGATTTGTTTGATATTTGTGATTTGCTATTTGGTATTTCAAATATCCCGCCGCAGAATAGTTTTGTCTTAGGTGATAAATCCTTTGCTTTTAGTTAGAATAGTAACACTAATTACCACAGCTCCGGGGGGAGCTCTTCCCATGGATATTTATCTGATCTAATCAGGTCCCAGTATAGGTTGCCCGAATTTCTCCAGGGATCCAGCACCATACCATTCTCAAAAGCCTGGCCCGTGGCCGTGATAACGACGCTGTTGTGCTCCCGCAGTTCACTGCCGCGATATGCCACGGCCCAGTGAAGTTGATAGGTTTTTAAGTCCAATGATTTGAGCTGCTTCATAAGATCTTCGGTCCAGTGATAACAAAGTCCGCGTTCCTTTAAACTCATTCGAACGAGTACATTGTGTAAAACAGCCGGACGCACCAGTTCGTAAACTTCAGCCAGATAACTGGAGTAGGTGATAGCCGTTTCCGCAACCTGCCTGGCTTCAAGCATATTCGCCTGCCGGTTGAGACCGGTTAGATCGTCTTGCAGGGCGCCGACTTTCTCACTGTAGACTGCGTCATTTAAGCGATTTGAAGTAGCCGAATGATCAGAGGGCTTCCGGTAGGTGTGCTGAACGGCTGAACAACCTGCAAGCAAAAATACGAGCAGCAGCAAAGTGCCGGTTAAACGCCTCTTCAACATCGAATATCGAATAAAACTTTGCGGCTGAGAAAAACCTATTTTTCTGTTAACTTTCAGTTCATTTTTGGTCGTATACATTGAAGTCAACTCAATATTTCTCTCTGACCTCGTATGAAACTGTTAAAATCGTATCCCCATTGCCTGAAACTCTTTTCTGATCAGGGTATCCCAACCGCGATTTGCCTTTGGATTGGCCGGACTGGGATGGGTTATACCCCCGATGGTTATGGCTGGATCGGATAGTGCGATTCGGATCCGGTCCTGTGTGAATTTGCCCACGCCGATCACATAACGGGGCTTCAGGTATTCTATGGTGCGGCGCAGCGCCTGGTCACAGGCGGTCAACAATCCGGTCTTTTCTTCCTTGCGCAGTTGATTGGGGGTTCGGTTGCGCCCGGTGGATTCGATAAACTGCAACGGACAGTAATTGGTCACGAAAAATCGTGTAAAAAAATGTTCGGGTGTTTTGAACGTTGCCTGGGCCCACCCCCACAAGCGTTTGCCGCTGACTTCGCTTCGCGTACAACCAAATCCCATCACCGGCCGCTTGGGGTGCATGTTGGCGGGTTGGCCCACCGGCGCTTCGATATCCATCCATTCTTTTACCGCGGTGACTTCCCCGAAAGGTATGCCGGTTTGCGCCATTCCCCAGGGGCCGGGGTTCATGCCGACCAGAACGATCTCTTTAGCAGGCCTGCCATATCGTTTGCAATACTCAGAATAGGGCTTGCGGGCGTATTCCAGCGGATTGTAAACGTGGGTGACCGGAGCTCCAAACCGCAGAGCTTTCAAATCATCCAGTAAAGCATCTATTATTTTCTCATGATCCAAATGTGATGAATTCCTTCAATTTGTGAATATTTCTATTTAAGCAGTCACAGAAATAAAGCCAATTATAAAATTCCAAATCCCAAGTACCAAATTACAAATAAATTTCAAATACCAATAACCAATGACCAAAACGCTGAAGTTAGGGATTTATGTCAGTTTGTATTTTTGAATTTCGGTCATTGGAATTTGTTTGCTATTTGTGATTTGTTTTTTGAGATTTGTACTGATCTATTACTCCCTTAATCTGTTTAATTAATCCTCAAACCACGCTTCTCATTTAGCGAATCAATGGCATCCTCAGTCCTGCGAACAGAAAGAGCAAACCAATTGCCTGAACTATGTGATAGATACCGTTGTGGTCAAATTTCCAGATCAGCGTGAAGACAATTGATTTTCTGGCTTGCAGCCCAGAGGCGAAAATGCTGAGCAGTACACCGCTTGCCATGAATCCAGCGCCCGGCTCACCGGTAACCGTTAGAAACAAATACGCACAGAATGCAAATGAGAGTGCCAGTCCTTGGTACACAATGAATAAAAAGAAAATCCCGGGATAGATCAGGGTTGTCAGATAAAATCCCAGACCGGCAATGAGCATAAACGGCAAAGCTTTTCTTGAAGCTTCGTAGCTCCACAGGTCATTTATGACCCCGACGACAAAAAGGGAAACCGCA
>JAIVWA010000115.1:0-6163 GCA_049190255.1 Gammaproteobacteria bacterium
TGTCGAAGGAATGTATTCTGTCCGTCGTGAGCTTCCCTTCGAGGGCCTCAGGATCTAACGACTGTGTCGAACGGTCTATTTTATAAAAAAGACTGAGCGAAGCGAAACCACCCTTCGACATTCGACATTCGATATTCTGCGGTTCTGCGGTTCGCTTTTAATGTTTCATACAAGAGGTTCAGGGTTCAGGGCTAATAATGGTTTCAGGTGTCGGATTTGATGGCTGCTGGTTGCTGGCCTCTGGTTGCCGGTCTTGTGTCTTTTCAAAGGAGGTCTGGTTGCAATGGCAACATGATACTGGATGCTCGATACTCGATTCTCGATGACATTCTGACTGTTCCGAAACGCCGATCATCGAGTATCGAGCATCCAGCATCGAGCATCAAAGCTCACCAGCTACCAATGGCGAGTGGCAAGAAGCCAGAGACCAGTAGCAAGTGACCAGCGACCAGCAACAGGAAATGCTTCCAGAATTCGGCCATTTCAAAATCCTGGATCGAAAGTGTTTGGGGCAGGCATTGGCAACCGAAACCCAAACAAGGGCGTTACGGACCGCATTAAAGCCCAACAGGACAACTGCATTTTTGACATCACTGATTTTGTATGAAAATCCATAAAAAAAGGCCGCGTCCGTCCTGCTGGGACACGGCCCTTTTTTAAGAGCTGATGCATCTGTTGATTTTAATGCGAAAACAGGGCTGCAATCGCGGCGGCCTGGGGATGCGCAAAAATGAGGATCAAAGCAACGACGAGCGCATAAATACACAGCGACTCGATCAGAGCCAGTCCGATCAACATGGTAACGGTTACCTTACCTGACGATTCGGGGTTGCGGGCAATACCTTCCACAGCGGCACGCAGCCCAAGACCCTGGGCGATACCACAGCCAAAAGCTGCAATCGCTATTCCGAATCCGGCCGCCGTCACACACGCGATAAAAAACTCCAATGCTTTTGTTTCCATGTTTAAGTCTACCTCCTTTAGTTGATATGTTATTGGGCTTCTTCCGGTTACCCATTGTGAGCATTGAATAATTTATAAAGACGTTTTGTAGATTATAAATCGATTCACATCCTTAATTTTAGGCATTTTAGGCATTTTAAATTTTAGGCACTTTTTATTCTAGTGCGCCTCTTCCATGGCTCCGGCAAAATACATAGTCGACAGCAAAAAGAAGACAAAGGCCTGGACCAAGGACACAAATATACCCATGGCCATGATAGGCAGCGGTGCAAAGAAGGCACCGGCCAGCATGAACAGGATGGCCAGTACCAGCTCATGACCGGTAATGTTGCCGAAAAGCCGGAAAGAAAGGGATAAAATTCTGGCCAGGTGTCCGATGATCTCAATTGGCAAAATAATCGGAATCAGCCACCATACCGGTCCCAGGAAATGTTTGATATATTTTATGCCGTGGTACTTGATTCCGATAAAGTGAGTAAACAAAAATACCGGTATGGCACAAGCGGCCGTGGTATTGATGCTGGCGGTGGGCGGGTAAAAACCGGGGACCAGTCCCAGTAAGTTACAGGTCGCAATGTAAATGAAAACGGTTGCGATAATCGGAAAGAACCAGCGGCCCTCTTCGCCGGTTACGTCCACCATAAATTCTTCCATTCCCGAGATGATGATCTCAAAAATATTTTGCGCTTTGGTGGGAATCATTTCTATTTTGCGGGTTGCCAGGACCGCAAAAACAATCAGCAAAATAATCACGAACCAGGAATAAATCACGTGGGGGTATGCGTGTGCAAAATGCCCCAACCCGATTGCCTCAAACAGCTTGACTAAAAAAAGATAGGGATGTTCCATCCTTAGACCGCCTCCTTGAAAATAAGTTTTTTAAGTTCGCATAGGCTCGCAAGCATGATACTGGAAACCACAACCGAAAGTCCGATGATAAGTCCTAAAGGATTTACAAAGTGTCCGGCAATAAGGACAAAGATAATGAAACCGCTGGCGGTAAAACGCATAAAATACTTTGCGATTACAACATTATGGGAGGCAAGATGCGACGGGGTCAGCGCGTTTTTTAATGTCCGCGCCAGCAGATGGAAATTCGTCGTGACCAGCAGACCGCCACAGAGAATACCCATGGCAAAATCAAAGGGCAGGAGCAAGAAGCCCGCAATGCTGGTGATGGTACATAAAATCCAGTTGGTGCGGGTTACAAATGTGAGTATTCGTTGTTGAATTTCCACCTGCGATTTAACCCTGTGTCTGAATGCTCGCGCTGCTTAAAGCTTGCGGGCTCTTTTGATTACCCGGCCAATGTTTCTGAAACCGGCCGCAATGCCGAATCCCAGAAAAATCAACGTAAACCATGGCGTTGTATCAAATTTGCGGTCCAGGAACACCCCTATTCCAAGACCGATAAAAATAGCCAGCGCAACCGAGAGGCCGAGGCTGCTGTAATAGGCCAACTCCTTGAATGTACGGCTGGTTTCTCTTTTCATGAAACTGGCACCCTTCCCCGCTGGAAAAGGCTCGAAACCAAATCGATTTAAAGGTTCAGAACCTAACAAAGGATTGGTTGCAAGTCAATGTAAAATTCATAATTTTTCATTTACAAGGCCGTCTTCGGCGCCAATATGCAAAACGGCGGCATCAAAAACAGGACCATCAAGACAAGCGTGCAAATAACGTTCAGGTTCATGGCGGCTTTCAACCGCACAACCCAGGCACGCGCCCATCCCGCATGCCATCATCGTTTCAATGGAAACCTGACAGGGCACTTGGTGTTTTTCGACGATCCCGATCACGCACGCTAACATTTCCATAGGTCCGCAGGCCAAGATGATATCCGGTCGATGGTGCGCGATGGCTTCTTCCAGGGGATGGGTTACCCGGCACTGATCCCCGGCACTGCCGTCATCGGTGGTGGTATGCACGGCCAGCCCCAGCTCGGCAAAATCATTCCGGCACAATAGGTCCGCTTTCGTTCGACCCCCAATAAATACCCGGGAATCGGAAAAATCGAAGTTATGGCCATAAAGCTGGGTGGCCAGAAATACCATCGGGGCCACACCGATACCGCCGGCCACTATATAAAGGCACTCTGCCTGACGAGGAATAATAAAACCGGACCCCAGCGGGCCCAGGATATCAACAAAATCTCCGGGCCGCTGCTGCGCCAGCATCGCGGTGGCCTTACCCACCACTTTGTATAACAACGCCAGACCCTGAATCTTTCCGCCTGATGCAATCAGATTGTGAATCGAAAATGGGCGGCGCAGCAAGGGATCGGTTTGCCCGGCAAAACCCAGCATGATAAACTGTCCGGGTTTGGCCGCTGAATAATGATTAGAACAGGTCAGACCGATTTTGTAATAACCGGAACTTATTTTTTTGTTCCATAGAACTGTTGCCTGATGTTGAAACATGACGGTTCCCTTTGGAATGTCGAATGTCGATTGATCCGCCTTCGGCGGAACGAATTGTGGAATTCTATCTATTTTTTATAAAAAGCAGGAGCGCCGCGACATCCTTAATTCGACATTCGACATTCGTCATTCGCCATTTTCCTGAGTCCGATGACCGCCGCAAATCGGCCGGTGGTTTTTTCAGCACGATAGGAAAAAAACTCCTCTGTATGGCAATGGGTGCAAAGTTGACCGGATTCAATGTTTTTTTCCAGGACACCGGCCTTCATCAGCTGATCGGTACTAATGGCCCAGAAATCAAAATGATTGTTTGAGTCCCTGTAGCGCCAAAGTTCTTTGGGAATCTCGGCTTTATAATTAATGAATTCTGCACAACAGGGTCCCAGGGATGGACCGATACCGACTCGGATATCACCCGGGCGGCAGCCAAAATTCTGAATCATGACGTCAACGCTGCGGCCGATGATGTTGTGGATACTCCCCCGCCAACCACAATGCACATTGGCCACCACCTGCCGGGTGGGCTCGTACATGAGCACCGACTGGCAGTCAGCCACCTGAATGACAAGATACTTTTCAGGCTGGTCCGTTACCATGGCGTCGGCGATCAGGGGTCGGCCGGCACTAGGATTGTTTCTCATTTTTTGATCTCGACCCAGCACGGCGATCTCACTGCCGTGAACCTGCTGGATATAAATCAGCTCCCCCTCACCCATTATCCCGGAGATAATTTCACGGTTTCCGGCAACTGATTTTTCTTCATCGCCGATACCGTAACTGATATTTAAGCTTGAAAAGGGGTGCCGGCTATGGCCTGAGTTTCTGGTAAATACTCCGTGATCAATGCCGCCACAGTCCGCCAGGTTCTCAAACTGGTAAAAGGATGCGCCGTTGCGGGTTGTCGTGATCATCCCATCAGTCTCCCCGGTAGCGCTGTAGAATTTTTTCAATAATAGCGGTGGTCGACGATTCCTCTACAAAGGATATCCGTACAATTTTTCCACCTTGGGACTTAACAGACTCCGCCCCCACAATCGCATCTTCCGTCCAATCCTCTCCTTTGACCAGCACATCCGGCTTCAGGGTCTGAATCAGTTTTAGCGGATCGGGTTCATCAAAAATAACAATAAAATCAACACAGCCGAGACTTGCCAGAACTTCGGCCCGGTGATTCTGACGGACAATCGGCCGTTTATCTCCTTTTATTATTCGCACGGATGCATCGCTGTTCAAACCGACAATCAGCAGGTCTCCTTGAGATCCGGCATCCGCAAGATATCTGACGTGGCCAACATGCATAATATCAAAACAACCGTTGGTAAATACAATCTTTTGGCCGGATTTGCGGACCTTGCCCAGCCGGGTCACAAGGTCTTCAAGTGTCAGGATTTTATCTAAAACATCCATAATATTCCCATTTTTCCTCTATAATATTACGACACCAGAGTCCTGCTACGAAGAGAGTCCTGGGCTTCGCAAACTAATTCTTCGGTATACTGGAACGTCGGAGTATTGGAGTCAGGGCATTTCGGATTGAACCAAATTACAATCAAATCAAAATCATAAAAAAATTCAAAATCCGCAATCGAATCATTCCATTATTCCAACCTCTTCCAAATTTAGAAGTTTCAAAACAATGTCATTAACTTAACGTCAACTTTTCGTGGGAGTGGCTTTCCAGCCACGAAAAGAAGTCGCTCTAAATCTATAATCGCTTAATCGCGGCTGGAAAGCCGCTCCCACAGAGATTACACCAATCCTTAAGTTAATGACATGGAGTCTCCAAATACTATTTTAAATTATCGACAAGACTCCCCCGTGCCGGATCACACCGCCCGGGCCAATGTCAACACATCAACCTGCTGCGCACCGCGATTTAACAACAACCGGGCACATTCATTTGCGGTTGCACCGGTGGTATACACATCATCGACTAACAGAATTCTTTTATCTACTATCTTTTCCTCACTCTTGAGATCAAATGCATTTTTTATATTGACCGCCCGTTGGGAGCGGCCAAAAGCCGTTTGCGGTAAGGTGGGTACATCTCTAATCAGAACATCGCGTTCAATCCGAAACCGGGCCGGATCGCAAGAACGACTTGCCGCCATGGCCGGCCAATTGCGGATCAAAAGGTAGGCCTGATTGAATCCCCGACTCCGCAACCTTTTAATATGAAGCGGCACCGGCACGATAACATCAATGCTGTCTTTATCCCAAAAAAACATAAAGGAGGTCAAGAGAAGTTCACCGAGAGGCTTGGCCAGTTGAATCTTGCCCCTGTATTTAAAGCAATGGATAACCTCCGTAAAAATTGTCTCGTACACCAGCGGCGCCCGGGCAATCCTGAAATTTTTAGGAGACGTAATACAGTCACCGCAACTGTGATCTGTCCCCTGCCGGCTCCGAAACGGCAGGCCGCAAAAGGTGCACAAAGGAGAAGCAATCACACCCAAATCCCTGATACAGTTTGGGCATAAATATGATGCCATCACCCGGTCAATATGATCCCGGAGTGATAATCCCAAAGTGTTGGGGGAGCCATCGCATCCCCTTGAGACACCGCCGCCGTCATTCGGCGGACGATAAAAGTTATTGCATACCGGACATTTAGGTGGAAAAACCGTCTCTTTGAGGATCTGGCAAATTTTATGCAGGAATTTGGATATCACTTGCTGACCTTGTGGTTTAAGCTTTAGGTTACGGGTTACGGGTTGCGGGTTGCGCGTTGCGGGTTGCGAGTTACGAGTTACGGGTTACGAGTTACGAGTTACGGGTTG
>JAIVWA010000115.1:6172-10083 GCA_049190255.1 Gammaproteobacteria bacterium
ATTCGGTAATCTACTATCGACGCAAGGGATGAGGATTGCGCGTTACGCGTTACGGGTTACGGGTTGCGCGTTACGGGTTGCGCGTTGCGGGTTGCGCGTTGCGGGTTGCGGGTTACGGGTTACGAGTTGCGGGTTGTGTGGTGATTAACAGACAATCCGAAATCCCAAATCACAAATCCGAAATCGAAAGCCTCCGTCCTCTGTCCTCTGTATTCTGTCATCTGTCCTCTGACCTTTGCCGCAGGGCTTCGTACATGGCAACCGCTGCCGCCACCGAAGCATTAAGAGAATCCACCGCTCCCAACTGGGGAATGGATACCAGAAAATCACAATTTTTTTTCACCAGCGGCCGTATCCCCTTTTGCTCGCCGCCAAGAACTATGGCAATGGACCCGGTCAGATCACCATCATAGATGGATTGTTCGGCATCTTTGTCCAGACCAATGACCCAGGCACCGGCATTTTTGCAATGTTTAATGGTTTGTACCAGATTGGTTACCCGGCACAAACGGATGTGCTCGAGTGCGCCGGCGGAAGCTTTGGAAACCGCGGGCGTCGGAGGTGCACTGCGGTCTTTGGGAAGGATGACACCGTCAATGCCGACACAAAGAGCGGTTCTGATTATAGCCCCCAAATTCTGGGGGTCCAGGACATTATCCAGCATTAACAAAAAATGCTTTTGGTCCTTGGCCTGAACCGTTTTCAGTAGGTCGGAGACAGCTGCCAGGGGATAAAGATCGACCTTGGCGGCCGCCCCCTGATGTCCGACGGTGCCGACCAGGGTTTTAAATTCAGCGGCCCCAACGGTTTTTACCGGGATACCTCGATTGGCTGCCAATGACGCCAGTTGGGCCAGGCGTCCGGTTTTTCCCCCATTTTGAAGATAGATCGTATAAACGTTTCGCCGATGGGCCACCAGGGCTTCATACACCGGATGGATACCATATATTATTTCGGTTTTCACGAACGATATTTCTCAAAAATGGTGGTCAATTCCTCCAGGGCCTCCTGCAGCCGGTCATTGATGACGATATGGCGATAAACGTCTTTTTGCGCCATCTCTTTTTGTGCATTTGCCAGGCGCACCGCGATAACCTCCGGGCTGTCGGTGCCCCGGACCTGCAGACGCTGCTTTAAAATCTCCAAAGAAGGCGGCAATATGAAAATGGTAATACCGTCGGGATAACGCTGCAGGATTTGGCGTGTACCCTGAACATCTATTTCCAGCAAAATATCGCGCCCGGCGGATAATTCATTGTCCAGAAATTCTGCAGAAGTGCCGTAATAGTTGCCGTGAACCTCAGCCCACTCAGCCCATTGATGGCGCGAAATTCCCTTCTCAAAATCATCTGGGAGGATAAAATGGTAATCCACGCCGTTGCGCTCCCCTTTGCGCGGTGACCTCGTGGTGTATGAAATCGAATATAAAAGATCCGGGAAATGATCCCGCATCGCGCGGCACAGGGTTGACTTGCCGGCCCCGGATGGGGCCGAAATGATAAAAAGATGGCCCGGGTTTCCGGGTACGCTGGAGGTCGCCTTCGTCCGAGCCTTTTTACGTTGCCCCTTTTTCATTTCGATCAGGCCGACTCTCTCAACATGGCATAACGCTGGGATACGGTTTCGGCCTGGATGGCCGATAACACCACATGGTTGCTGTCCATAATGAGAATAGAACGGGTACGGCGACCATGGGTTGCATCGATTAGCCGCCTTTCTTCCCGGGCATCGTCTTTGAGTCGTTTCATCGGAGCGGAATTCGGGGACACAATGGCAACGACCCGATCTGAAACCACCGTACTTCCAAAACCGATATTTAAAAGAGTTTGGTCCATCCTACCTCCAATTCTGCTTGCAGGTTCAAAGGTTCAGAGGTTCAGGGTTCAGGGTTAAACCCAGCAGTTGGCCGCCGAAACCACCGGTTTGATTGCAATAAAGACTACGGCCTGCGGACTTTGTAAAAAAGCAAATATCGAAGAAATGTATTCTATTTAATTTTATCTAAAAAAAATTGAGCGAAGCGAAACCATCCTTCGAAATTCTGCGGTTCGATATTCTACTGTTCTGCGGTTCGCTGTTCCATTAACCCTTGAACCCAGAACCCTGAACCCCTGAACCCTTTTAGTTATTCAACATTTTGAATCTGCTCTCTGATCTTTTCCAGTTCTGATTTAATATTGACGATTTTGTGAGATGTATCGGCGTGGCCGATCTTGGCGCCTATGGTGTTAAATTCCCGATTGAGCTCCTGCAGCAAGAAATTGAGTTTTCGCCCCCCGGGCTCTTCAGCGTCCATTATATGGCGAAACTGTTTTACGTGGCTCTGTGCTCTGACAATTTCTTCGGAAATATCACTCCTGTCTGCTAAAAAGGCTGTCTCCTGGGCCAGCCGGGCGGGGTCTATCTCCACCGTCTCGCGGGTCAACGCAGTGATGCGCTCCTTCAATCGTTCCTGATACTGTTGTAACAGCGCCCCGGATTCACTCTCTATTTCAGCGATGCAGCCTTCAATGAAATCCAGTCTGGCGGACAAATCACCGGCGATGAAATCGCCCTCTTTCCGGCGCATAATTTCAAGTTCATCAAGGCCCTGGATCAGGCAGTCCTTAATCGTTGTCCACAGGCTGTCGGGTTCATTGGTGGGCTCAACCGGTTTTATAATACCACCCAGACTGAGCAAATGGTCCACGGATATATCATGGCCCAGATTAAACTCCTTTTTTAACCTCGTAAGGGCGTTATGAATTGCTCTGGCCCGGGGCTGGTCAATTTCAAAGGCGATGGCCTGTTCGGATTCATCTTTGATCTGAACCCTTATCTCTACCCGGCCTCTGGCAATGCGAGCTGCGACAAGCGCTTTCACCCTATCTTCGAGCACCATGTAGCTCGGAGGTATCCGCAGGACAATATCCAGATGCCGACTGTTGTATGCCCGCATCTCAGCTGCCACCGCAATTTCACCGGCGATTGTTTCAGCGGCCGCAAAACCGGTCATGCTTTTAATCATTATTGGTGCTTCTCCTTATGGATTTAGATGAACTGAAATTGCGTGGCGTTATATATTCGATGCAAGAGTACAGCCACAAAGGCACTAAGTCACAAAGGTTAATAAATATAATTCTATTGAATTGCAACGGACCACAACCAACAGACCACGGACCCAAACTTTAGTTTGTTTTTAAATCAGCACCATATTTATTGCGGACCTGCTCAAGGAAGCTGAGAATCGGTCGGTCCGCATAATCGGGATAGGTCCAGGGCAATTTCTCATATGCTCCCTGCTGATAAATTAAGGTTAAATCAGCATAAATTCGATGTCCGATATAGATTCTATGGCAGAAATTTTTACCGGATGCCAGTACAAATCGCTCGTATAACAGATAGCCGGGGTCAATATTGACCCGGCGTCCGGCGTTGTGGGAATATTGTTTCTCCAGGCGATTGGTCGTCAATTTTATGCCGGCCAGGTCAAGCTGGTCAATCAGCGCTTTAAAACTCAGCAGTCGCCGAAAAAGCGGTGTCCCCATCTCCTGTTCATAGTAGGTGGTGTAATCAAAGGGCAGCCACGAACTGACCAGGTCAAATGAACCAAATTCGGATGCAAGCGCAACCGCCAGGGGTTCAAACAACGTCCGGTCTTTCATGAAAAGCCCGACGACCAGCTTCCCGGGCTTCGGCTCCTGGGGTTTACTCATGTGATTCGTTATTTGTTATTGGTTATTAGTTATTTGTGAATTTAGCCTTGCGCAGCATATGCAAGCGAATAACAATTAACAAATAACATTTAACTATTAATCGAGCGGCTTGGCCTCATCAATCAGCATAATCGGAATATCATCCCGAATTTCATACAATAATTTACACTGGTCACATATCAGGCCATCTTGGGTGTCATTCAAATATATGTCGCC